>JBIIZK010000001.1:0-43301 GCA_044346305.1 Bacilli bacterium | reverse complement strand
CAATCACTAGCTTCATGATGTTTGCGATCCCAGGACTTCCACTTTACTTCTCGGTTCCTTTAGGTGTATTTTCTGGCATGCTTGCGGGTTGGTTAACACCGATGGTGGTGTCTGTGGTTGGCAAGTTTCATCAAGGTTATAACTTATACAACACCGGTTTCGGAATGGGTTTTATCGCCATGCTGTTCACCGGTTTTCTCAAGGCATTCAATGTGGAAGTCAGTGTCCCACAGACAGTAACCTTTGCTTATCACACAACTTTGTTATGGTTTGTCTTTATTCTATCGATTGGATTAATCGGTGTTTCGTTTTTCCTTCATCGCCAAGTGTATCGGCCTTGGTTAAAGTTACTACAAAGTCCGGGAAACTTACCTTCTGATTTCTATAAGGAATTTGGATTGGCAGCAACGTTATTCAATGTTGGGACAATTGGTTTGTTCAGTTTTATACTTGTGATTGTTTTAAATTTTCAACTATCAGGTCCTATGATCGCTGGGGTTTTTACGTTTATGGCGTTTGGTAGCTATGGTAAACACATTAAAAATGTATCGCCTGTGATTACTGGGTTAATCATCGCCTCTTTGATTCCTGGGTTTTCATTAACCAATCTCGGCCCAAGCATTGCAGTTTTTTTTGTGACAGCCCTTGCACCTGTGGGTGGTAAATTTGGCGTTTTCTACGGCATGTTAGCTGGCTTCATTCATTTGCTCATCGCCCCCCAAGCCTTTGCTTTGCAAGGTGGATTTGATTTATACAACAACGGATTTACTGCAGGACTTGTTGCAGGGATTGTTGTGGTTATCGCTCAACAATTTCCTTTTTCAAATTTAATACAACGTTTTCAACGAAAATCAATGAAGCACTAAAAAAGTATCAAACAATACTTGGAATGTTTTTTGTTGTTCGATTTGAAAATGATTCTAAAGGATGACACGCCACCCATTGGCTTTGGCAGTTTTCAGTAACCGTGATTCAGGGGTGACGCAGATAGCTTCTTTAACTCGATTTAACAAGGCAATATCCGCATATGAATCAGTGTAGGCTTTGGTCTTGTCCCATTGAATGGATGGGATTTTCTTCATAATGGCTGAGATTTTTTGATCGGCAGAAAGAATGGATAATGGCTGAATCACCTTGGCGTTATTGTCAAACAAGCGAGTCCCTAAAATGTCATCAAAACCCAACAAGCGATAACGTTCTAAAAAGACATCAAAATTACCCGATAACAAAACAGTGTGAAAACCCTCTTGTTTATCTTTTAAAATTTGTTTAACCACTTTTTTATGAAGCAGTGGTTTTGAAGCAAGGAATAAGTCGTCCAAGAACTTACTTAATTCATCGATGCTGATCGTGGCAAACAACTGACCAACTTTGGCCATTGCCCAGTACCTAAATTGATCGTATTGAATACCAAAAACTTTAAGTTTCATCAATACATAACGGAAAATAATCGCGTTCTTTATTTTCTTAAACTTGGTCTTCGGTAACGAAGACGCTTGCCAATGCCGAAGAATAAACGGAACCGTTTGGGTTTGTAGTAACGTTCCATCAAAATCATAAATCGCGTATTTCATTGATGAAAATATTATACCAAGGTTTGTGGATATCAACATCCTGAGCCCCATAATGAAAAGTAGGGAGGACGTAAGATGAAAAATCTAATCAACAAAGTCTTTGTCGTCACAGGCGCCGGTAATGGCGTTGGTCGTTCGCTGACATTAGGCTTACTTACCAAAGGGGCGCGGGTTGCTGCAATTGATATCTCAGGACCTTTCCTCAAGGAGACTGTTCGTATCGCCAATACTTCAAGTTCCAATTTAAAGACCTACGCCATCGATATCACCAACCTTGAAGCGGTCAATGCACTTCCTGCTTTAGTTGAAAAGGACTTCGGACAAATCGATGGGTTGATCAACAATGCTGGCATTATTCAACCATTCATCAAGGTGATGGATTTAAAACAACAAGATATCGACCGCGTCATGAATGTCAATTTCTATGGAACCCTCCATATGTGTCGCGCATTTTTACCAACCCTGGTAAAAAGACCGATTGCATCATTAATTAATATTTCAAGCATGGGTGGTTTCACCCCAGTTCCCGGGCAAGCCATTTATGGCGCATCCAAAGCTGCAGTGAAGTTGTTAACTGAAGCCCTGTATGCTGAACTCAAGGAAACATCAGTTCAAGTCACGATTGTATTTCCAGGCGCACTTGGGACCAACATCACGAAGAATTCAGGTGTCGATATGAAGCTTTCTAAAGAAGATGCAGAGAAAATGGCCTCAAGTCAAAAAACATTATCTCCAGAAAAAGCTGCAGATTTAATCATTACCAAAGCCGTTCAACAAGGTCGCTACCGCTTGCTTGTGGGTCAGGATGCTTCCATGTTAGACAAAATTAGTCGGTTCAATCCAAAATTCGCAACCAACATGATTGCCAAGGCAATGAAATCATTATTGAAATAAATTAACGTTTTAAATATTCACGATGACCATTTAAGATCCCAGTGAGGACAAACCGATGTTTACTATTCGGAATGGTGGTGGTGAAGTTTAAACTTTTTTCGCGATGTTCATATCCTGCCATAAGTCTTTCATAGGTTGAAAAATCTGCTTTTCTTCGTTGGCTTAAGGTTGTTAAAAAACTTGCTTTGTTGATCGCTTGTTCATAGGTTGGTTGCAAGGTGATGGAAAACGATTCTGCTGTCGCACCAGAACCATAAGAAAACATCCCAATTTTTTCATTCGCTAACGATTTAGGGTATGTGGTCAATAATGAAATCAACGACAAATACAACGAACCGTTATAAATATTGCCAACTTCTTTATTAAAGGCTTTTGTTGAACGTAGCACTTCTTCACTTAAAGGTTGGATCAATACTTCCGAGGCTTTATCGCTCATCGTTGCAAACGGCATATGAAAACAAACAAATTTGAGCGGTTGTTGTGGTCTAACTTGTTTGAGTAATTCTTTATAACTACGAATGGACAATTTTCCATCCACGATCGGGACTTCATAATAGGATGGACGATAAAAATCTTTGTTGTTATCGACGATGGACATCCCTTCTTCAATCACACCAATCCGTGGATTATTACTAATGATCATGGCAACAGATCCTGCGCCTTGAGTCACTTCTCCAGGAGTATTAAATCCATACCAAGCCACATCACTGGCGACTACCAAGGCGATTTTTCCAGGATGAAGGGCAACATAATCCTTGGCCAACATCAACGCACCAGTTGCCGCATAGCATGCTTGTTTAACTTCAAGAACTCGGCATTGTGGATTCAATTGAAGTAAGCCATGCAAATAAACCCCAGCGGATTTTGAAAAATCAATTCCTGACTCGGTGGCAAATAAAAGTAAACCAATCTCATTTTCTCGACCTTTGACCAAATCTGCACTTGCTTCTGCAGCCATGGTGATGATGTCTTCAAAAGAATCAATCAAGGACATTTTTTCTTGGCCAATCCCAACGGTGTATTTTTCAACAGACACTTGTCGTACGCCGGCCAGTTCAGCCATATCTAAATAAACTTGAGGGGTGTAAAAATTAATTGAGTCGATGCCAACTTTAATCATGATCGTTATTTTCTTTCTATGGATGTATGCGCACGCATCAACTCGTGGGGGTTTGTTAAGGCTGCCATCAAGGATAATTCACCAGCTAAGACGGTTGCACCAACCAAGTGTGCCAAGGTTTGACTGCCGCCTTCACCTAAACATCCCATTTTTTCTAGACGTTCTTGAAAAGGAGCTTCATTTTTTCCATTGCCAACGGTGCCAATAATAATATTTGGAATGGTTACAGAAAAATAAAGATCACCATTTTTTACTTCTGCAAAAGTAATCCCTTGTGACCCTTCAACAATATTGGCCGCGTCTTGCCCTGTTGCCAAATAGATTGCAAGCAACATGTTGGCATAATGAGCGTTACCGCTATGGACTGACCCAGCCATGATTGACCCAAGTAAATTCTTTTTGATGTTAAGGTCAACCATTTTTTCTGGGGTGGTTTTTAATTCACTTTCAACGATGGTGTTGGGAATGACGATTTCAGCAATGATATGTTTTCCCCGACCCTTGATCGCGTTAATCACACTTACTTTTTTATCAACGCACATATTTCCAGACACAGAAACGTAGGTAGCAAAGGGGAACTTCTTTAATAAATAATCGCCAACGCCATCCGCAACCAAGGTCACCATGTTATGACCACTGGCATTATCAGAGAAAATCGCAATCCGTAAATAGAGTAAGTTTGCCACTTGATAAACATCAATGGTTTGTAACTGAGCAAATCGACTTAATTTGCTGACCACATCATCTTGTAAAATTTTATGATTAGTTTTAACAAAACGGGCAATCAATTCTGCTTCATTCGCATGGGTCGTTTGTAAGGTAAAAGAACGCGTCATCGTATCACTAATCAAAGTGGATTGAATCCCACCAGATTTCTTAATCACTCGACTGCCGCGTTGAACAGAAAAAAATAAGGTTGTTTCTAAAGTAGCTAATGGAACTTCAACCGGTTGAATGGTTTGCTTTTTCCCAAGTGTTGTCACTTGAGCAAACGTCATAGGGCCAACCCAACGGGTGGGAATTGGGGTGATGAGTTTAATTTCTTCTTGCATGGTTTAATTTTATGATAAAAATCAATGAATTGCTTTCTTTTTACTTTACCTGTTTAAGGAGTTCATCCAATTGATAACCCAATTGGAGTAATTCTGCATCATGGCCGAATTTACTAACCAAGACAATTCCTTTTGGTTTTTTTTCATGATATCCCATAGGTAAACAAAGCGATGGGTTTCCATAAATTGGAGCAAAACCTAACCAAGTTGGCGTGATTAATGCATCAAGGTTTTCTTGTTCAAGACACGTTTGAAATCCTGCAGCTTCGGTTTTTAGGCTAGCGTGAAGTTGGTTAAATTCTTCATCGAGTTTGTTTGGCATCGCCTCACTTGCGATTAACGTTGCTTGGCCATAACGAAGGCAGCGATCTGGATTGGCGTGATTGATTGAAATAATGGATGCGAGTGAAGATGGACAACCCTCTTGACGATGTTGGCTTAAGAATTCATTAAGACTAACTTTAAACTCTCTTAATAACGTTGGATAATTGTCTAACTTAGGTAAAGTCATATGAATGTCTTTAACGTTGTGCCCTAATTTTTTTAATGCTGATTTTGTTTGATTCAGGATTTTTTTATCATTCTTGTCATAAGGGTGTTGATCAAAGATAACAATACCTATTTGTTGTTGCCCAAGTGGATGATGAATGTTTTCAAGGAAACTAGCAGGTCGTTGGATAGGTTGTTGGTTGATATCTTTGGGTTGTGCTAAGCTCATTGCATCCATTAAAATTGCACAATCTTCCACGGAAGTTGCCATCGGTCCAGCCGTATCTTGGCTTGGAGAAATGGGAATGATGCCGTTGGTTGACACCATCCCTACGGTTGGTTTAAACGAGACGATTTGATTTTGAAACGCTGGGGCCATCAATGATCCATTGGTTTCTGTGCCAATCGCTATGGCAACAACCCCCAAGGCAACGGCAACTGCACTTCCTGTGCTTGACCCTAAGGGATCAATGGATTCATCAACTGGATGTTTAACTTGTCCATACATGGAACCGTACCCAGAAGGCATCTTTTCATCACCCATAAAATAAGCAAATTCTGACAAGTTGGCTTTGCCAACAATGATTGCACCAGCGGCAAGTAGACCATCAATTAAAGGTGCATTCTTGCTTGGAATAAAATCTTTGAGGGCAAAACTATTGGCTGTGGTTGGGGTGCCATCGGCAAACAAAATATTGTCTTTGATTAAGACAGGAATCCCGTGAAGGGATCCTTTGATCTTTCCTTGTTTTCTTTCAAGATCACGTTGACGCGCAACAGTTAACGCCGAAGGAGAAATCATCGCGATTGAGTTTTTATCCTTACATTGATGATTCTTTTCAATAACGTCTCTGACTAATTGAACAGAGGTCTTTTCACCTTTAAAGAGTTGGTGTTGTAATGCTTTAATCATCGTGATTTTATTATAACGGCAAAGGGTTGTTCTGTTCGTGGTAAAATAAATTCAAAGAGGTGAGATTCTTTGGAAAAAGAATTTGTAGCCATGTTGCTTGCAGGTGGTAAAGGCACACGCCTCGAAACCTTAACCAAGAAAATAGCAAAACCCGCTGTTAACTTCGGTGGTAAATATCGAATTATTGATTTTCCTTTGTCAAATTGCGCCAATAGCGGCATAGATACCGTTGGAGTTTTAACCCAGTACGAATCTATCTTGCTAAATAACTATATTGGCAATGGAGAAAAATGGGGTTTGAATGGTATCCATTCTTTAACCGCAACGTTGCCACCTCGGCAAACCGAAGAAGGTAATGTTTGGTACCGTGGAACTGCGGATGCCATTTATCAGAATATTGATTTTCTCGATAACTTAAAACCATCTTATGTTCTCATTTTATCTGGTGATCACATCTATCGGATGAATTACCAGTTCATGTTAGAAGCACACAAACAAGCTAAGGCTGATTTAACCGTGGCTGTCATTAACGTTGAAAAAAAAGAAGCTTCTCGTTTTGGAATAATGACTGTAGACGAAGAAAACTTTGTTGTTCAGTTTGAAGAAAAACCATCCTCACCAACATCTACCTTGGCATCGATGGGGATTTATATTTTTAATTACAAAGACCTTCGACAAGCGTTAATCGCAGACGCCAAAGATGAATCTTCAGAACACGATTTCGGAAAAAACATTATTCCAAACTTACTTAAACAGAAGAAACGATTATTAGCGTATCCATTTAAAGGTTATTGGCGAGATGTTGGCACGATTGATTCTCTTTGGGAAGCAAACATGGATTTGATTGATCAAACCGATGCTAAATCATTATTACTGAACGATGATTTAAAATTGTTTACAGAAGACACCCGAAGTCTACCTCAATATCTAGGCGAACATGCCAAGGTTAAAAATTCTTTGGTAAATCAAGGGGCGGTTATTTTTGGCACAGTTAATCACAGCGTGATTTTCCATGATGTGATTATTGAAGAAGGTGCTACCGTCACCGATTCAGTGATTATGCCTGGTGCGACTATTAAAAGTGGCACCATACTTTCACGGGTCGTTGTTTCGCCCAACATGAAAGTTGATCGGTCTGTTCAAGGAGGCACCAACATTGTGTTGGTTCAACCATAACCATGGCAAAAATCATGGGGTTTGCTAACCTCCACGGCAACAAAAACCTTGGCCCATTGACAGAAAATAGACCACTTGGATCAACAAGTTTTCTTGGTCGATATGGATTAATGGATCTAACGCTCTCTAATTTTTCTAACTCAGGCATTGATAAAGTAGGGATTCTAATTGAAACCCAGCCACGTTCGATTATGAAACACTTAGGGTCCACCAATGTCTTTAATAACAACACCAAACTTGGATTTGAACAAGTCTTGTATAACGAAAAGAACGCAAACAACCCTTTATATAATCACGATTTAAATAACTTAAAAGCCAATGACTGGCTTATCCTTGATCATAAACCAGACGTGATCGTGATTGCTCCTATCGATCTGTTGTATACGCTCGACTTTAAACCCATTATCAAAGAGCATCTTGAAAACCAAGAACCGATTACCTTGGTTGTCACCAAAGTCAAACAAGGCAAGAAACAATTTTTACTTGCAGACGCAGTAACGTTGACCCAAGGACGAGTCAGTCATATGATTCAGAATCAAGGGACAAAAGAAGAGCTAGACATTAGTTTAGATACTTATGTGATTTCAAAATCATTCCTTAATCAAATCATGGAGATGGGTCCTAAAATTTCAGCAACTTTTGGGATTAAAGAAATTCTTCGTTTCTTGTTAACCCAAGAAAAGCAGACATTTGCCTCTTATCGTTACACCGGTTACGTCAGACCCTTTGATAGCTTGGAAAGTTATTTTGAAAACTCAATGGCGTTTCTTGATTACGGATTCCGAAATAAGTTTTTTACTGATGATTGGCCTATTTACACGATTTCACACAACACACCCCCTGCTCGTTTTGGTTCTTCTTCAATCGTTAAAAATAGCATGATTGCCAATGGCGCAAAAATCTATGGCACCGTGATCAATTCAATCATTTCTCGTAACGTTACTATTGAGGTTGGAGCAACCGTCAAAGACGCCATTATCTTTACAGATTCACGAGTTGGCAAAGATGTCAGCATCCAGCATGCGATCATTGATAAATATGTCCGTGTAGAAAAAACAAAACTTCTTGCAGGCAAAGATATCCCCCTTTATATTAAACAGGGAGAAAACATTTAATGAAGATTCTGATGGTCGCCTCTGAAGCCAACCCGTTAATCAAAGTTGGTGGATTGGGTGATGTGGTGTATAGCCTATCTAAAGCTTATGTTAAACAAAAACACGACGTTGCAATCGTTTTACCGTTATACAAATCCTTAAAATATCAAAAAAATATTGTGACCACGTTCTTAGGCCATATCGATGTCTTTTTATCATGGCGGAAACATACCGTTGGCATTTTAAAAACCATCATCGATGGAATTACGTATTATTTAATTGACGCCCCTTATTATTTTGATCGGGACGGTGTGTACGGATATCCTGATGAACATGAACGTTGGGCTGCCTTTGTCCACGCGGTTCGCCACATGATGCCGGTGATTGGTTTCCAACCAGACATCGTTCATCTCCATGATTGGCCAGCAGGAATGTTGCCAGTGTTAATCAGAGAAAAAGAAAAACATAATCTTTTTTATCAAAAGATGAAGTTTGTGCTCACCATTCATAGCCCAGCATTTCATGGTGATTTTTCTAGTAACCTTGTTGAAGACTTTTATGGTTTAAGTCACGAACTTTATGACAATGGTGCCTTGCGTTTTCAAGATAAAGCTTCAACATTAAAGGCAGCGATTGTGTATTGTGATCAGATTACCACCGTTTCCAAAACACACGCGAATGAATTGTTAACGTATGAGGGAAGTTTTGGGCTTCATGCCATTTTGTATCTTTACCGTGATAAGTTTAGTGGCATCCTTAATGGCATCGATACCGATGAATGGAATCCACTCACCGATCCTCACCTAGCCACCCCGATCATTCGTCAACAATTACAAACCACCAAAGAAAAAAATAAAGCTCAACTCTTTAAAACCTTCGGATTAGAACATCCTCAATATCCTTTGTTCGGTTTGGTCAGTCGCCTTACCTTCCAAAAAGGAATTCAATTGGTTTTAGATAATCTTGATCACTTCGTTCAAGCTGGAGCAAAATTTATGTTCCTTGGAGCCGGTGAGTCTCATCTTGAAAACCAATTGAAATACTTTGAGAATAAGTATCCAAAAGCTGTCAGAGTAATTCTAGGTTACAACAATCCGGTCGCACACCAAATTTATGCGAGTAGTGATTTTTTCTTAATGCCATCTTTGTTTGAACCTTGTGGCATTTCCCAAATGATTGCCAAGCGATATGGAACTCTTCCGATTGTTCGTGAAACGGGTGGTTTAATCGATACAGTTCAAGGTTACCCGATGAACGGTGAGCAATCTACAGGTTTTAGTTTTTCACATTACACAGGGGATGCTTTGGGTTGGGCAATGAATCAAGCGATGGATATTTATCAACAACCAAACAAATTAAAAAAATTACAAACGAACGCCTATGATGCAAACCATGACTGGGATGCTTCTAGTGGTGCCTACTTGGATTTATACTCGCGATTGGGTTAATCTTAACCCTTTCGGATAATGATTTTTCATTCTCCCTTGGGAGATTTTTCCCCAGCCCAGTGACAATCCATCCACGGTGACAAGTGCCCAACCTTCTGATAAAGAAACTTGTATTTCTTCTCCGCGCATGTAGGCAATAAGTTGTTGTTCATCATGACGGAAATTAACCCATCGTTTGACATCTAGGTTGGTTAATACATGAGCAAGGTGGTGAGAAGGATAAAAATAATCTTTTTTCATTTCTCCTAAAAAAACACCGGCGCGTAAGGTGTGCAACGCGGGGTGATACGCATACCGAGTTGGAATCATAAAAAAACGATCGTCTAACATAAAGTTGGGTTCAATTCGTTGATTGGTTAAAGTCTCTTTTGCAAACGTTCGCCACGGTGAAGGCATAGGGTTTCGCATCCGATGTTGAAACTTCATTCTTGGTTCTTTGACGCCTTGGTGTTGTAAGATCACCACATAATGACCTTCTCCTTCGAGTTGATGAGGCCAAAGTTTGACGCCAATACCTTGGGTGGTTTGCGAATCAAACATCGTTTGAATTGGATGTGTGATTACTTTAAACATTGGGTTAAGTTGAATAAAGTTTTGTATTAATTGTTCGTTTTCTTCTAATGAAAAAGTACAGGTTGAGTAAACAATGGTGCCACCCGACTTAAGTAATTTTGTTGCAGCATTTAATAGAATCGATTGCCGGACCGCGCACATTTGAACATGTTCCATTGACCAAGCCTCAATGGCTTGGGGATCTTTACGAAACATGCCTTCTCCGCTACACGGAGCATCAATAAGAATTTTGTTAAAAAAGTGAGGGAAGATATTGCTTAGATGGTGAGGGTCATGTTGAGTAACGACCACTTGGGTTAATCCCATTCGTTCGACGTTGTGCATTAAAATTTGTGAACGTTTTGTGTCAACATCGTTTGCAACCAAGAACCCATCTTGTGATAGTTGCCGTGCGATATCAGTGGTTTTACTTCCCGGTGCTGCCGCTAGATCCAAAACCATGTCATCAGGTTGAACGTCCATCATTGGCACCACTGCCATTGCGGATGGTTCTTGAAAATAAAATGCACCTGCATGATGGTAGGGATGGTTTCCATTGATTAAACTTTCGCCAAGATAACGACCGATAGGGTGCCATGGGATGGGTTTGGGAGCTAATTGATGGAGCAATTGTTTAGGATCTTGATGAATCCTTATGCCCTGAACAGCGGGTTTTAATAAACTTGCTACAAATGAAGAAAAACCTTCCTTGGGAAGGTTTTTTTCCATCCGTTTTAAAAATAGTTCAGGTAACTTCATCCACGAACAAAATTAACGACTAAATCAATCTTTGCTACTTTGCTAATGGTTTCGTGAATAGAACAATACTTTGCCCCTAATTCTGCAGAGGTTTTTAATTGCGCTTCGTCTTGACCACCACGAATGGTTAAGACAATTTTTAAGTATTCAAGGGTAGCAGGGATTGTGTCTCTTTTGGTTCCGCTAATGTCTAGATTCGCATCTTTAAAGATTAATTTTTTCTTATTGGCAACACTTAGAAAGGTGGAATAGAAGCAAGAACCAACCGCTCCATAAAGTAAATGATAAGGAGCAATACCGTCTGGTTGAGATCCAAGAACCACACGGCCACTTGGTGAGGTCATCGATCCAACAAAGGTATTTGAGAATTGCAATTGAACGTTGTCTGTTTTCATAGATTTTATTTCCTTAGGTACAATATAAACTATTTTAAAATAATAAAAATCGATTATGCTTAACTTAAGGAAATTTATATGAGACAAAAACAATTACCAATGACCGCCTTCCCTTTTGTAACCTTTGATAAAGTTCGTTATGGAGACACAGATCGACAAGGCCACGTCAATAACGCCGTGTTTGCTTCTTATTTTGAAACTGGTCGCGTCGAGATGTTGTACAAACCTTCCAACCAGTTCCTTTCTAATGATTGTTCTTTTGTCGTCGCCAAGTCCACGGTAGAGCTACTTGCCGAAATCAATTGGCCCGGTAACGTTGATATTGGCACAGGGATTTCTCGAATAGGCAATAGTTCATTGGTGATTGCGGCTAATCTTTATCAACACGGACAATTGGTCGCGACTTCTGAAACGATTGTGGTTCAAGTTAGCAATAAGACCAAAACGTCAACACCAATTTCTGAAGACATTAAAATGAAACTAAAATCATTTCAAATTACACTTGAGTAATGTCATAATCCAACAGGCATGTAGTATGTTAAAGATACAAGGAGTTTTATCATGAATAAAAATATTGAATATCGTCGTCTTGGTCGAGAGCTAACCAAAGGGAAAATTCTCAATCTATTTTTAATCAGTTTGGTGTTTTCAGTGATAGTTAGTACGGTGGTTGGGATTGGTTCGCCTTTTGCTCCCACGCTTGATGAAACCACATTTGCAGTCATTAACCCTGGTAATCCAGGCTTATACCAATTGTTTAATCTCATCGGTGTGATGTTAGGTGGATATGTTTTATTTGGCATGACAAAAACGTATATTGGGATCACGAAAAACGAACAACCCATCATTGAAGATGCTTTGTTAGCGGGTATCAAAGATCAACCTCTACGCGCACCTTTGTTAAATTTAATTCAAAGTTTCTTTTTAGGATTCTGGACTTTACTATTTATTATTCCTGGAATTATCAAAAGTTATAGTTATGCATTGACGTCTTATTTAATTGTTCAAGATCGCCTTCTTTCACCAATCAACGCCATCACCAAATCAAGGAAACTCATGGATGGACATAAACTTGATCTGTTCATGCTTGATCTTGGATATCTTGGTTGGTATGTTTTATCAATATTTACTTTTGGGGTTCTCTTGGCTTGGGTCATCCCGTGGCATCAAACTGCAAGAACCTTATTTTTTGCAGATGTTGTTCAACCTGTCACCCGTTAATTTCTTACAATTGAAAAGGATTTGCGATGCAAATCCTTTTTCTTTGTTATGTTTTTTAGATAAAGAGAACAGTACGAAATCCACGTTCACCGTAATAAGATTCTGCGCCGTTATGGAAGATGAAAGCTCGATCAAAACGTTTGTCTCCAAATAAAGCTCCACCTAAACTACGAATTTTCTTTGGGGTTAACACCCATGACGATGTGGTTGTATCAACATCTTGTAAGGACTGAAGATAGTGGTATTGCTCTTCGTTGAGAAGGGTTGTTCCCATCGCTTCTGCAAGGGAGACAGCATTGCCTGCTTTTGGTTTAAATTCTTTTCGAGAATCCCACGCTGCTTGATCATAACAAACACTCCGTCTTGCTTTGGGTGATTGTTGCGCACAATCCATGAACATAACTTTACCTGTTGCTTCCTCGATGCCAACCACATCAGGTTCGCCATCGGTAAGTTCCATTTGAATTAAGGATTCAATTTTTTTACTGGTTTTTAATTTTGGTAGAACCGATTGCCACGTCAATTGACGATGACGATGCGGATTGGCGTCAAATCTCTTTTCTAAAATCACTAAGATTTCTTCTTTTGATAATGTTTTATTTTTTTCCATAGTTGATCTCCTTCTTTGTGGTTTTATAAGGCTTGCCGGATTGATCATAAGTAATCCAAGTCCCTATCGGTTCTCCTTTTAAAAAAGTACCAGAACGCTTTAAGGTTCCATCAATACGAAACCATTGCCAATCACCTTCCGGTAATCCGTTAATGATTTGGCCTTTTGACCAGACAGTCTTGCCGTTGGCGTGATACTTTGTCACCCAAGAACCAGCTTCTTTGATTGCTTTCTTTGCCTTGACCATATCGAAAGTATTTTAACATAACCTTGACATGATTCTTTTGGTTTTTTCTTGCTGTATAATGCTGTTGGTCAATTAAATATCCTCGTATGAAAAAATTATTCTTACATATTCGTTGGTATGTGATTCAAGAGTGGAAAACTTACCTTTTGATGTTTGTGTTGTTGGTAAGTATCGCTGTCTTTGCACTCATCCCTGGTTGGTTATTAGGGTTGTCAATTGACACCATTATCTCCGGAGGACTCACCACAGAAAGTTTGTGGTGGCTTGGGGGTTCCCTTATTGCCTTTCCTATTGTTCGTTATGGATTGAGTTATCTTTATAACTACACCACGGTAAAAAAATCTCAGCAACTTGCCCACACACTTCGCAAAAGATACTTAAGTCATTTGTTTAACATGGACTCTAGTTTTTTTGAAACCTATCCCAAGGGGGATTTAATTTCTCGTGTTACCGGTGATTTAGATTCCATCATTCAATCAGCAACCGGATTACTTGAAGGACTTGTTTTCAATATTGGTTTTATCATGATCACCTTAAGTTTGATGATGATCACCATCAGTTGGCAACTCACTCTCATCTCGGTGTTGATTATGCCGATAGGGTTAACCATTCTTAATCTAATTCGTGAAAGCAAACGTCAATACTTTAAAAAACATCGGGATATTTATGCGGCATTTACAGAAAAAATGTTGGAATCGGTCGAAGGTCAAAAGGCAATCCGCGCGTATGTTCAAGAAGACATTGATTTAAAGAAACAACATCAAGAAATTAACAATGACATTGAATCCTGGCGTTACATTGTCAAATTTGAAAACTGGTTTAACCCTCTTTTTGAAGTCATCTACGGTATTGCCTATACCCTCGCCTTTTCTTTTGGCATTTATTTTATTATCCAACAAACCATGACCTTGGGTGGATTGATTACCTTTGTGACTTATATTGGGATGCTTTATGGTCCATTTATTTCTATTTCTGGCATCTTTGCTCAATTGAATCAGGCAACGATTGCCGTTGATCGTTTGGAAACCGTTCTCAATCATATCCCGACTGTCCAAGACACCCCGAGTTCACAAAAGATTATTGGGTTTAAGAACATTGATTTTAAGGGTGTCACCTTTCAATATCCATTTGATAAACAACCGGTGATTAAAAACATTTCCTTCACTATTCAAAAAGGCCAAACCATTGGCGTGGTTGGACCAACTGGTGCTGGTAAATCAACCTTGATTCGCCAATTGCTTAGAGAATTCAATGTATCAAAAGGCTCTGTGTTAATCGACAACACACCGATTGAACGCTTTAAGATTGAAGATATTCGCCAATTGGTTGGTTACGTTCCGCAATCGCACATCTTATTTAAACTTCCGGTCGATGAAAACATTAAAATTGGAAATCCAAACGCAAGTGTGGACGTGGTAAAAAGCGCGGTCAAAATGGCGGACTTTGAAAAGGATTTACCGTACTTACAATCTGGTCTACAAACAATGATGGGTGAAACTGGTGTTAATTTATCTGGTGGTCAAAAGCAACGCTTATCGATTGCCCGAGCATTAATTAAGGATCCACAAATCCTAATCTTGGATGACTCCTTAAGTGCGGTCGACATGAAAACCGAACGAACGATTATCCAACACTTAAAGGATTTAAGAAAAGATAAAACGAACATCATTGTCACCCATCGTTTTTCCGCGATTCAAGAAGCAGACTTAATTCTTGTTCTTGAAGCTGGAGAAATTACTCAACGAGGTACCCATGAATCTTTGATTCGAGAAGAGGGTTGGTATAAACGGCAATACATTACCCAGTTAACGGGCTTAGAAGGTCAAGATTAATATGTTTAAAACTATCAAAAAAGTATTTCGATACATCCTTCCATATAAGGGGTTGTTAACATTAACAATCTCAGCGATGTTGGTGATTCAGGTTTTGGGTTTACTCGCTCCCTTGCTCATTAAATCTATCATGGATGATTATTTGATTGGGATTGAAAGACCTTGGTATCAAACCAATGAAGTGAGTGAAGCGGTTGAGTATCAAGGCCGATATTTCCAACAAGATCAACCCACAGGGGACGCCATTTCTATCGTTGTGATTGGAACGAATTATTATTTATCTGAAGACGTCGTTGCCATTGGTCAAAAAACATTGAACGGAAGTCAATTAACAATCACCACACCAGCAAATCAAGTATTTACCTATGACGTCACATTGTTATCGCGAGATGAAGTGTTTGCGTTTTATCAACCCAGTGTTGATCCTCTGATTTGGTTAGTTGCGCTGTTGTTTATTCGATTGATTCTTCAAATCATCTTTACTTACATTCAACGTGTCAGTTCAGCGATGATCACAGTGAATATGGTGAGAGATGCTCGTAAAGATGCGGTTCGATCTTTACAACGAATGCCGATGTCGTACTTTGAAAGCGAACCATCAGGGAAAATCGCCAACCGCGTCATCAGTGATGTTGGTGGGATGATGGGTTTATTTTCGACCATCATGAATCTATTGGTGAACGCTTCTTTGGCAGTTATCTTTGCTTACATCGGGATGTTTTATTTAAATGCCACCTTGGCTTTCTTTACCTTTGTCTTCTTTCCACTGGTTTACGTATGGTTGCGTTTTTTTGTGAAGCGTTTAAATAAACTTGCAGTGAAAGTAAATGAAAACTCTTCGATGATCACAGCTCAACTCAATGAAATTATTAATGGAATTTCCATCCTTCAAATCTTTAATTTTAGAAAAACCATCGAAGATAAATTTGATCGTTTGTCTTTTGATACTCAAAAAGAAATCCTGAAAGAACAACATCTGCATCTTTCGATAGGGTGGAACATGATTCGCTTGGTTGGGGCTTTAGTAACCGCACTGATTGTTGTCTTCTTTGGTTATGGTTACCTCACCATTAGTGGCGTGGTCATCACCGCTGGGGTCATTTATGCTTATAACGATTATTTATCGCGCTTAGTAGAACCAGTTGGGACACTGTTTAGAGAAATTGGAAACCTCCAACACGCTTTAGTCAAAACCGAACGCATCTTTACCATCATCGATGGTCAACAAGAAGACAATCGCTTAAGTGAGATTCCTCGTTATCAAGGAAATATCTTGTTTGATAATGTTTGGTTTTCGTATCAAAAAGGACATCCAATTATCAAAGGAATTACTTTAAAGATTGAGGCTGGGCAAATGGTGGGTTTGGTTGGCCACACAGGATCAGGCAAGTCCACATTAACCAATTTGTTGTTACGGTTTTATGATTTTAAAGATGGCGATATGGGGAAAATCTTTGTTGATGGCGTGGATATCACCACATATCCGAAACGAACGTTCCGTTCTCATATTGGTATCATCATTCAAGATCCTGTGATGTTTAAAGGAACGGTTGCCGATAATATTCGCTTCGGGATTAGTTCAGTAACGGATGCAGAAGCAGAAACCATCCTTCGTGATATTGGCGGCGGTCCTTTACTAGATAAATTAGAAAAAGGAATCCATCAACCCGTCTCACGAAACGGAACCAATTTAAGTGTAGGGGAAAAACAAATGATTTCCTTTGCTAGAGCCATTGTTCATGATCCAGCGATTTTAATCATGGACGAAGCGACTGCCAACATTGATACGGAAACCGAACAACGCATTCAACTTGCATTAGAAAAAGCGAGAAAAGGAAGAACTTTAATTGTCATTGCTCACCGGTTATCTACCATTAAAAAGGCTGACAAGATTGTTGTGTTAGAAAATGGACTAAAGGTTGAAGAAGGAACGCATCTTCAATTGATTAATAACAACCAAACTTACGCCAATATTTATCGTTCTCAAATCAAAACAAGAGTCGAGTAGTCCCTACTCGTTGAGTGTTTTTTCTTTAACTCAATTCAAGAAAAATGGTATATTACTTTCAGGAGATTTATCATGAATAAATTAGTTAGTTTTAATCTTAAGATGGGTGTTGTTCACCTTATCCAAGGGATTGCCTTGCTCATTCTCGCCTTGACCGTGCCTTTATTTCGAGATTTTACGCCAGAAATTGTTGGCCGATTCTTTCGACCAGTTGGAGGAGGTTTATACGCTCCAACCGCAGAAGTGATGTTTGAACTTCCGGTTGCCATCCTTGCTGCTTCTTTTATTTTATTAAGTGCCATCTTCCACTTCTTAATCTCTATTCCTTTTAAGAAACAATACTTAGCTAACGTTGAAAAAGGCATTAACCCATTACGTTGGTATGAATATGCATTGTCTTCATCCATCATGATCGTGCTTTTATCCATCATGTTTGGTATTACCACCATCGAAGGTTTATTAAGTGTGTTTGGCATTAACGCAGTTATGAACTTACTTGGTTTACTCATGGAAAAAATGAACCCACCAAGCAGAACAAAAACCGATTGGACAGCTCACTGGATTGGTTGGATTGCAGGTTTAATTCCTTGGGTTCTTATCGTTATCTACATGCTTAATATTGGTGACTTATCCTTCTTACCTTGGTTTGTCTTACCAGGATTATCCTTCTACTTCTTAGTCTTTAATCTCTTTGCTTTTAATCAAATCTTGCAATATGCTCGTATCGGCAAATGGAAAGATTATATCTACGGTGAAAAGTCTTATGTTTGGTTAAGTTTAATTGGAAAATCAACCTTAGCCTGGTTAGTCTTCCTTGGCATCATTCTCGCTTAATCGGTTTTTTTATTTCACACAATAAGAGGATGGTAGTCATCCTCTTTTTTTATTTAATCAAAGACAAAAAAGATTATTTAGCCACTTTTTCTTTTTTAACGATGTTTACCTTTTTGACCGATTGATTAAGGTAAACGAGAAGTTTTAGGGTTAAAAATAACGCAATAGCAATGATAAAGAAATCTACAACACTCGTAATGAACAAACCATACTCCAAGACAATCGCGTTCTCTGAGAAAACATAAATTCCTGACAGTTCGTCATAGGTTGCGGTACCTCGTAACAAGATAAACAACTGGGCAAGCGAAGTTCCCCCAAGTAATGAGATAAAAGGGGTAATGATATGGGTGACTAAACTTTTAATGATGTTATTAAACGCTGTCCCCATGACCAAGCCTACCGCCAAGTCAACCGCGTTGCCCTTATTAATAAACGCCTTGAATTCTTCAATTGATTTTCTCATATGTTAACCCTCTTTGGTTTCATTCTTTTAATGACAACAAATAGATAATTTTTTCTTCATAAAGCTCATAGGGTTCCGAATTAAACTCACGTAAAATAAGTTGATCACCTACAAGTTCATACGACGATTCATTTTCATCTTCACTTATATAACCTATGTAAACAGAATATAAAGAGTTCAACTCATAATAAAAGTAATAAGATCTTACCCACAAAAACTGATAATGCTCAACGTAGATTTTGTGATCACGATTACTTATAAACTCGTAATATCGATCAAGTCGTAGGATGCCTACCAAGAGATTACTAAGAGAAAAAAAGATGACTAGAGGAACAACAAGGTATTTACTTCTCTTCAGTATGATAATCAAAAATAAGGAAAAAGTGATGAACCAAAGACCCCAGACCATATGAACGATAGGAAAAATATTGATCAATTCATAATTTAGATACTTATCATCGGTTAATGCATAAAAACCATAGTGAATGATAAGTACAAGGCTTAGGAATGAAGTACCGATATTAAGAATAATCTTATGGGTTTTTAGTGATTTCATTTTTTAAACCGAGAAGGACAACTGTCTCCACGTGCTTGGTTTTCCACATATTGCTATTAAATCCAACTTTGTGTTTGGTAAAGAAACATATATTTTGGGCCTTTTATGTTTACACAAACAACGATAAACGCTTTTTGATAGGGTAAAGAAACATCTTTTACTCGGATACGTCCTTTGAGTAAAAAATTCATGTTGGAGATTATCAAATTAATCTAGTTTAGAAAGGTGTTCGTTAATGGTGAGTCGTAAAAAAGATACTGCTCGGTTGAATATCCCTGTAAAATTGGCTCGATCATTGAATGAGGTATTTGGAGCCAAACTAAATCATCATCGATTGCCTTAACGCGATAAGCAGTCACTAATCGTACATACATATTTCCTTGTTCATAGAATTTTTTATAGACAAAAACAAAATCTTCAGCTTCGAGATTGTCTAATTCTTCGTTTCGGTGAATACCGAAAAGGTAATGTTGGTCATCAGATACTTCAAAACCTACCCCTTGAGATCGTTCGTAATAAACAGAAATGCTTCTAGCTGTGTCCTTAAAGCGTATCCCTTCCCCGAATTCAAAGTAATCTCTATCCTTACGTTTACTCATGAGGATATTGACTAAATCACCCTGCTGTACTTCATAGTCATAATCTTCCCCAAATTGATTTAGGAAATGTGTGCTATCGGATTCGGGTAATTCGACTAAACCAATATTAGGAATTAAAACACTAGTTGGTTCCCCTTCGTTTAACTTAACTACCCCTACAAAAGAATCCGCATAGCCACCTTCTGGTGGACCGCAAGATGTTAACGGAATTACGATGATTAAAAATATAAAAAAGGCATGAATGATTCTTCTCAATACAAACATCATCAATAACGTGACAATGAGAGATTCAGCCGTAAGAATCAAACCAACATAGAGAATAAAAACTAGAAGATAAAGTAATCCCGAGTTATTGAAAATAATGCTTATTATCCAGATCAAAAATACACTGATTAAAGTTATACCAAGAGTAATGAAAGCTGGATAAAAAGCAATTATTGGTTTAATGTGTTTCTTAGTTAATCGATGGCTAATCCAAAGATAAAAGAAAAAGGCAAAAATATAGAGGTAACTAGCAAGTCCGATTGGTCCCATGGGATGGTTCTCCTTAGATGACCATGACAAACGCTGTCATGATCATTACCATTTTGATGAAGAAAGAAAATCCATATTTCGGGATGAGTTCACCCGATTCCGATTTCTTCACATAACGATTAACAAACTTTTTTAACCAATGATCAAAGATTCGATTAAATAAAACGACTATGGTTGTCACAAAAAGAAATCCAGCTTTTAATGCAAAGGGTATCCAAGAATTCGTTCCCAAACTAACGATCGTTTGTTGTAATGACAATGTGTATAACAATCCATGAACGCTGATTGGAATCGTAACAAGAATTATTTTGATGCCAAACAATAAATATTTAACCCAAGGTCGAGAGTCTTTTTTTATTGCCTGTATGGAAGTGATGAGCGGATCCTCTGAATCAAGTAACTCAGTTATCGTTACTTTAAGAACTTTCGTTAATTCAACCAAAATTGAAATGTCCGGGTAACCTTCACCCGTCTCCCATCGGGATATTGTTGTGTTTTGAATCTTTAGTAGGTCTGCCAATTGACCTTGACTTAAACCTAATTCTTTTCGTCTTTGTCTGATGAGTTCTCCCGTTTGTAATGGTGTGTTCATGTAGGCCATTCCTTTCATAAATCTAGCTCGATTATCATTTGATAGTTCCGCTTGATAACTAAAATTATGAGACCTTATCTATCAAAGCGTTAAATATGGTTTGTGGAAGTATTAATTCCATGATACATGGAATTGCATTTTTTAAATGGAATTTTACAAAATATTTGGAGAATTGAATTATTTTAACGAAAGCAATGCCACTGTCTCTACGTGGTAGGTTTGTGAGAACATATCCACAGGTTGAACATATTTGACTTCATACGTATCGGATAAATACTTCAAATCTCTTGCTAATGAAGATGGTTCACAAGAAATATAAACCATTCTTTTTGGTTTGATGATTTTAATGGATTTAAGAAAAGGTTCTTCGCATCCATTGCGTGGAGGATCCACAAAAAGCACATCGTAATTTTTTCCTTTGGCAGCGCGTTCCACTAAATATGGTGCCGCATCGGCTTCAATAAAAGAAACATTACGAATCTCATTTAACTTTGCATTTTCAATCGCGTTTAATACTGCATCACGAACAATCTCTACCCCGGTGACATGTTTGGCTTGCTTGGCCGCGAGTAAGGTTATCGTACCCACACCAGAATAAGCGTCTAAAACAACATCTTCTTTGGTAAGTTTGGCAATTTCTAACGCCTTTGCATATAACTTTTCCGTTTGATAAGGGTTGACTTGAAAGAATGACTTTGCAGCAATTTTAAATTTTAATCCTGATAGTTCATCCTCAATATACCCATCCCCAAAAAGAATGTGTTCTCGATAACCTAAAACGACATCCGTAAACTCTGGGTTGACGTTTTGAACAATCGTGCGAATGTTTGGAAAACCTTTAACCAAGGCGTCGACAAATATTTGTTTTTCAGGAAAATTAATTTTGCCTGTGACCAGGACCACCATTAGCTGATTGGTGACGATGCCTTTACGGACCATGACGGTTCGCATAAACCCTTTACGATATTTTTGTTCGTATGGCTCAATGTTGTGTTCAACACAAAGTTTCTTAATCAAACGAACAATGTGATCCGCTTCTGCGTTTTCAATCAAGCATTCATCAATATCAATGATGCGGTGACTACCTTGTTGATAAAGACCCGCGATTAAATTGCCACGTTCATCTTTTCCAAATGGAAATTGAACTTTATTTCGATAATGCAAAGGTTGTTGGCTAGGAACAATATCATCGACTTTCCCGTTATAATCTCCAATCCGTCTTAACACTTCAGCGACACGCATTTTCTTCATTCTTAATTGTTCTTGGTAGGACAAGTGTTGCAATTGGCAACCACCACAGATTTCATAATATTGGCAAGGTGGCGTCACCCGTTGCGGTGAGGTGGTGATGCGTTTGGTGACCCGACCTTCTGCATATTTGCCGCGGTGATTGGTGATGACGATTTCTGCTTCTTCTCCAATCAATAAATAAGGAATAAAAATAGGCAGGCCTTCGTGTTTGATGACACCTTTACCATCGTGCGTATAGTCCGTGCAAATGCCTTTGATGTGTCGATCAGGATTCATATTGAAATACTCCTATCACTGGGTAATGATCTGATGGCAAACGGCCTAAACTCAATTGACGATCTACCTGAACGTCAGTTAGGCGAAACGATGGTTGGTAAAGCAAATGATCAATTTGGGCGGTTCCTTGTCCACCTTTAAAATCGTGGATGGTTTGTCCGTGTTCAGAACTCAACGCGAATGCAAAGTCACGAGTTCGGTATTTATTGATCACAGAAATTTCTTCATTAAAATCTCCACCTAAGATGGTTGGGATTCTTTCAGGAAAATTTTGAATAAAATCAAAGAGAACTTTTTGATTGAGGTCTTTCGCTCGTTTGGATCGGTAGGCTAAATGCGTGTTCACAAACCGGAACCTAAGGCCACTCGTGTGTTGTAAAACCGTCATCGACGCAATTCGAGGAAATCCTTCTTCGTTATCCATCGAACCAGGGGTTCGCGGGGTTTGACTCAACCAAATCGTATCGGCAAGTTTAAGACGCCAATCTTGTTTACGATAATAAATCGGGCAACCTTCTCCTTGTGAGTCTGCGTTCCTACCTACGTAGTAATATCCATAAACGGTTTCAAGTTGCTTTAAATCTTTTAACATCGCTGGGGTGGTTTCTTGAAGCATGAGAATATCAGGTTGGTGTTTTTCAATCATTGCTTTCACGGAGGGAATTCTAAATCTCCATTGATTGTCACCATCAACCGGAACATCGATTCTTAAATTAAAAGTCATGACTTTGATTTGCATGCATTCATATTATACTTTCTCTAGAGGTAACGTGTATGAAATGTCCAAATTGTGGGCGCGAAACTCAAGACCAAACCAAATTTTGTGGATGGTGTGGTGCTGATATGAATAAAGCTTCTCAAACAAAAGCCAAACCCATTGAACCAGAAGTCATAGATGAAAAAGATGTGAAACGAAATCAATCCCAATCCTTCAACCCGCAATCTGAACCTAAATCAAAACTTGTTGCTGGTTTGCTTGCGATCTTTGGGGGTAGTCTTGGTATCCATAATTTTTATTTAGGTTATACCAACCGTGGTGTTCTTCAGTTGTTATTAAGTACCGTCGGGTCACTGGTCATCATTGGACCCATCATCGCTGGGGTGTGGGGGTTGATCGAAGGAATTCAAATCTTAATTGGTGAAATCAATGTGGATGCAAATGGAAAACCCTTAAAGGATTAGCTTTTTATAATCGACCATATACCAAATTAACATTCCTAAACTTAACACCACAAAGAGATAATTTCCAAATGCACCTGGTGCGGTTTGAACTGTTTCAAATGGTTTAAATTGACCAATCAACCAACGTGATGCATATTCAATCAATAATAGGAACCAGGCAAAAGGTAACCATTCTTTCTTTTTTGTCAAAATATAGACATAAACCAAACTGGACAGTAATTGAGATAATCCCCAAAACGCAAACATGCTAACAACCACTGCTTTGGCTTCTTCTGAAAATGAATCCAAAGGTATCGTAGCAATGAGTTGAGCCCCGCCATCAGATAGAAAGATATGCAACAAACTTCGACCAACACCCACAAGGGTAAAAATAAAAATCAAAACAAAACTCAGCTTAACAAAGATACTTTTAGGATTAAGTTGATTTGGAAATAGAGTGAATGATAGTTTCATTAGTATTGCCTAATGAACCGTTTTGCTAGTTCAACCCATTCTTTCATGTAGGTAAAGCGATGATGAAATTCGTCGAGTGAATATTCACTATACGCAACCTCATCCGTTCCAACAGAAAATCCATGTAACCCTTCTGGATAAATATGTAGTGCAAAGGGAACATGATGTTTTCGTAACGCATCTGCAAACATTAATGCGTTTTCTACATGAACAATCGCATCATCTTGCGTGTGAAAGATAAAACAAGGTGGTGTCTTTTTGCTCACGTGTAAATCTAAGGAAACTTCTTGAGCCATCTCTTTGGTGATGTTTGGTCCTAATAAATTCAGTAAAGACCCAAGATGTCGATATTTAATATCTGAAGTGATTGGCGCGTAGGCAAGAATCCCAGCGTTGATGAAGGTAGGGTAGGTGGTCATAAGCGTAGCAGCAAAGTGGCCACCTGCAGAAAATCCAATCAGATAGATTTTACTGACACGTGGATCAACTCGAAGCATATCTAAGAATGCTTTCGCTTCTTGATGAGTGTGGGGGTGGAGTAATTTTTCTTCCCGGTAATAAAAAATAGCCGCATGATATAGCTCACTATCAAAAGCTTTAACAACCGGTTCTGCTTCGCGCCAGGATGTATATTCATAACCGCCACCAGGAAGGATAAGCAAGAGCGGTCTCGGTTGATTGTCGCGCCATTTAACATCAATAAAATTTTTAGTTTGGTGTTGTAATTTCATATCCAACCTCAAGTTAATTATAACGATATATTGATTAATCTTACGAATGAATGACAAATAGGATCTCAAAAACCACTCCTTGCACCAAAGAAAAATCAAGTATAATAAAAGCATGAAAGATGAAACCGTTCTCCTTCTTAAATTTAAATTAGACCGATTTTCCCCTTTAATAGAGGATGCTCGTTTAATTCAACTTGATTTAAAAAAATATAGACAAGCCCAAGCTAGTTTGTTCCATGCAACAATTTTAGGTTTGTTTGAAAACAAAAAAGAACTCGTCATCTTCTTTTATGTTCCTGTTGCCGGCCAATATTTATCAGAAGTGGTGATTAATCACAATCGTTATGGGGTTCAAATTCAGGACGAGGATGGTTTTGTTCACAAGTACGTTATTCCAACCCCATTTAAACCTGGCAAATTGACTGTCACGGAATATGTATTTATTGATGACGTCTTAAAGAAAACCACTTCTACAGTCAACGAAGAACACATTTTTGGCCTTCTCAACGGTCATTATATGTATGACTCAAAAAAATATCATCAAACCCAACTTGAAGGCGAACTGCTTTACGATGTGATCGATATGACAACCATCCAACAAAAATTCCAAGATTTAGTTGGTCGTTCTTTTACGTATCGCGATGTCTCATCATTAAAGGCTAAAGCGGTTAAGTTATACTACGTTGCTTTTAATTTATTTGACCATCAACAAAAGAAGTTTTTTGTTCCTGACGATATCATTGAAATGAAAGTCTCTTATCAAGAAAGTCGTTATGTCTACCAAGCAAAAAAAATAGCAAACATCGAAGATGTCGAACCTCTTGTGGATGGAGAAAAATTCCCCCTAGCTAAAAAAGAAACCATTGCAAAAGAGCCACGAAAAATCGAATCAGGTGAAAAATCTGATTGGAATATTCTTCAAAACTTCTTTTCTTATAAGCACTATCGTTATACATCGATTTATCGATTAAGTGATCAAGTTAAGTTAAAACAAAAACAAGCTGCAAACTACACCTATGTCGTTGTTATCGGTCCAAAACAAGGTTATCGCCATAGCCAAGTGATGTTCAAACGAGGATCTTTGACTGACTTTGATTTTGAAGAAACAACCTTGTCCCAAATTAAGGTTTACCATATCACTTATCAAGAACGCGGTCATCGTTACTCTGTACCGGTTCAAAGTTTGGTTTATGAAACGGATAAGAAGAGTCGTTTACCGAGACTGAGAAATCGGCTAGTAAGTTTTTTAAGAACTGTCGGGAAGATACTCGTAACACCCATCAAGTTTTTATTCGGAGCAAGTGGCTTCATCATTAAATTAGTTGGTTGGATTATTCGTCACTGGAAACTTGTGTTGGTCATCTTGGTGATTTCCCTATTGGCGTATCTAGGTATTCAAATCGCTGGGTTATTCACCTAATGGATATCATCTCTATCTTATTGTTTATCGGAACGTTATCACTTATCGCCGCGATGATTTTTTTGGATTTAGCCAAATACAAATTCCATTTCTTTGTTGGAATTGTGGTCATGGGTGTAGCGATTTATAGTTATGGTTTGTCGTTTAACGGAGAAACTCTAAATTCTGTTGATCTCATTTTAAAAGCATTTGGTAACACCACAGCCATTCTCAGGGGAATCTTTCGAACCACCGACATTAGCGATCGAATCAACAACGATGTTTTGTTTTTAATGTCTGCTTATGCCATTCACGTGATTGGCTTTGGTTACACGTATATTCTCATTTTTGCTATTTTCTTTAAAAATCTTGGTTTAAGGATGAGGTTTTATTTTCAATCGAGAAAACCACATTTTCTCATCCTTGGTGATGATGAAAAATTAACTTATTTATTAAAGGCATATGACAAAGATAACCAAAATTCAAACGCCTTTAGGTTTCGACGTGGAATGAACATTGCCGTTCCAAAAACATTTCTTGCTAACAAAGAATTGAATACAAAATATCGTTTTCATCCAGGGGTTATAACCTTCGATGTGGAGAATCAATCCATCAATCATTTGATTGGTCATGGTAAACAAGAAGTTATTTTTGTGAGTTTGTTAACCAAACATCGTGATGTGATGACGTTGGTTGAAAAACTGAATCGGCACTACCAACACAATCCAAGCAGTCAATTAAAAGCATTTATTCTTTATGAGGATAGGCAACACTTGCCTGTTTACGAATCCTTTCGGCAAGAGAAACACAACATTCGCTTCTTCTCTTATCACCAATTGATTGCCCAACAATTAATTCTTGAATACCCGTTGACATCGTTTTTACCACAACAATTTATTGATACAGAAAAAGCGACTTTGGATGATGTGACCATTCAATACCATCTTCTTGGTTTTGGGCCAACGAACTTAGAAATTTACCGACATCTTTTTGTCACCAACCAATTTCCACCTAGAGCATCCAGGTTCTTCGGAAAAGAGGTTGCCATTTTTAACAAACCAACCATCGAATATAACATTTATCGCGACCCTACCCAATCCTTGGTTGCTATTCCCAAATTTATCACTCCGTTTACATCGAAAAAAGATTATCTACCGGCACCACCAATTTCCGTCGCAACTGAAGAGATTAACACAACGTTTCACGATGCCTCGTTTGTGTACTATCTTGATAAATTTCTTAAAAAAAATGACCCTTACCACGTTTTGATTATTGCTTTTGATGATGATGTGATGAACTTACGTGTGTTGCAACAAGTCCTTGCCTACTTAATTGAAAAACGAATCCTTAACTATCGTCTCTTTGTGCAAATAACGAATCGCAATTATGTTCAAACAAGCCACTTGTTTAATGAAAAAAATGTCATCGCTTTTGGTTTTGGTGATTATGGGTATTCCTTGAAACAAATCACCAATCCGGTTTTTAACAAGATAGCAAGCCAAATCCAATCCACGTTGAACCCAGGAGTTCCTTTTAATTCTCTGTTAAGTGAAGAAAAAGAAAGTTTGTTATATGAAGCGATTAGTTTAAGGTTTAAACTCAACCTCATGGGTTTGGATCTTGCTGTCCAACCAAGAGGCCTTCATGAAACAAATTTCTTTAAGCGTTATGATATCGATGAACAAGCAATCTTTCACCGCACACATCCTCGCGCAAAGAATGACGCTGATTTGAATCGCTACAAACCCGTGGCAAAGAAACTTAGAAATTTACTAGCAAGACAAGAACATTTACGCTGGACTGCTAATCAAATCACCAAAGGCTACATACCAATGAGCATGGATGAAATGATTGCCAGCAAATCATATGTCGACCACCAAGTTAAAAAAGATGCTCGATTAACATCTTTTGAAGGCCTGTTTGATTTACATCATTACTTGGTCCACAACCTATCTTTCTCTTTTTCTGATGCAGACGTTATCTATCCTTATTTCCACACAATGGATCACCTTTATGACATTCTGAAAAACACACCCTTTCAAGTGGTGGATAAAATTGATGAAAAGAATAATCAAACCGTTGAATTAAATATTCTTGATGGCAACCCCATCATCAGCAACATCAAATAAATTTACTTTTTAATAATTGTGGATTGAATAAATGGAACTTCAATCAATGGATCTAATCTAGGAAACAAAGGAATCGGTGTGGTTAACAATAAACCATTCACAGCACTTGGTTTTTTAATGTCGTTAAGGGTTGGTTTTGTATGCACACCCAATTGGCCAAAGAAAGCATCGGCAGTGGTTACTAAGATCGGTTGGTAAAGAGTTCCTGCGACATAGAGTGCATAAATTAACTGATGCATTACCACTTGAAGTTCTTTGATTTTGTTTGGATCTTTGGCAAGATTCCAAGGTTGGGTTTCGTCAATATATTTATTGGCCCGGGCAACCAATTGATTCACTTTGGTATAAGCTTCCGTGATCAATAATTGATCCATCAACTGTTGATAATCTTCAATGGTTTGTTTGATTAAACTTGCGAGTTGTTGATCAAAGGTTGTGATTGGTTCTTGGTGATTAGGGACGACACTTTGGAAATATTTTTTCACCATGTTGATGGTCCGATTTAATAAATTACCAAAATCATTCGCGAGATCGGTATTAATCCGTTCTACAAATTGCTCAGGACTGAATTGGCCATCACCGCCAAAAACAGTTTCTCTCACCAAGTAGTAACGTAAACCATCGACGCCATATTTTTCAATCAAGGGAATAGGATCAATGACGTTGCCTTTTGACTTCGACATTTTCGCGTCTTTCATCATTAATAAACCATGAGCAAAAACCCTGTCTGGTAAACGTAAACCAAGGGCCATTAAAAAGATTGGCCAGTAAATCACATGGAATCGCGTGATGTCACTGCCAACGATGTGAACAATTTCTGATTGATCGTCTTTCCAAAACTTTTCATATAAGGTTGGATTCTTACTTCCATACCCTAAGGCGGTGATGTAATTGGTTAAGGCGTCAAGCCAAACATAGACCACGTGGCGTGGATCTTCTTTGATTTTCACACCCCAAGTAAACGAGGTTCTTGAAACACAAAGATCTTCTAACCCTGGTTTAATGAACGTATTAATCATTTCGTTTTTACGAGATTCTGGGGTAATAAACATCGGGTTTTTTTGATAATAGGCAACCAAGCGGTCTGCATACTTACTCATCTTAAAGAAATAAGCATCTTCTGCTTCTGGGTGAACTGTACGCTTACAATCAGGACAAACCTTAGCTTCTCCTATTTGGGTATCTGTCCAAAACGATTCACACTGGGTGCAATACCAACCTTCATACTTTGATAAATAAATATCACCTTGTTTCAGTAGTTGGCTAAAAATGGTTTGAACCACGTGTTCATGACGGGGTTCAGTGGTCCGAATAAAATCATCATAACTAATGTGAAGTTTTTCCCACAATTCCTTAATGCCTACCACGACATCATCAACAAATTGTTGAGGGGACTTACCATTTTTTTCTGCAGTTTCTTGAATCTTTTGACCATGTTCATCGGTCCCAGTTAAGAAATAGGTTGGCACCCCTGCCATTCTTTTATAACGAGCAAAAACATCCGTGACCACTGTAGAGTAAGCGTGACCAATGTGTAGTTTTGCACTTGGATAATAAATGGGGGTGGTAATATAAAATTTTGTTTTCATTAGGTTCATTATAAAGAAAAAACCACTTTCTTGATAGGAAGTGGTTTGTTTTTGTTTTACTTCTTCGCGTAACGTTTGTTGAAGCGATCGACGCGACCGTCAATCTTGTTAAAGCGATCTTTACCTGTGAAGAATGGATGACACTTGGCGCATGTGTCGACCCGAACCTCATCTAAGATTGATCCCGCTTCGAAGGTATTACCACAGCTAATGCAAGTCACTTTGGCTTGCTTATAGTTTGGATGGATGCCTTGTTTCATAATGCGTGCTCCCTTCCGCCTTAAATCACTTTTGGATTTAAAGTAAGTGCTATGAAATATTACCATTGATGTTTCATGGATGCAACGAAAATGAGTTTATTTGTAATAATTCAATAAAGTTCTATAATGAGACAAATAGTAAGGAGTTAAACAAGATGAAACTATCGCTGAAACAAAACTGGTTAACGTATTTGATTCTTGCTTATGGGTTGCTGTTATTTGTTGTTCTAACAGAAAAGTTTGTTGTCGATTTCCTCAACGATTCAACCGATGATTGGTGGCGCTTCTGGTATTTATTTACCTATCAAACCAACGTGATGGTTGCGTTATGGTCCATCGCTTATGGGGTTGGTAAAATCTTTCAATTCACAAACCTTCTTGCGTGGCTAACTAAGAAAATCGTGGTGATCATCCTCACGGTGAACACCTTGATTGTCTTCTTTATTGTGTTTTTTGTTTTAAATCCAGTCCAAAGTGGACAATGGGAACCATTATCCAGCTTATCTGAATTGCTTAATCACAACTTATCAACCGTGTTGATGGTGATGGTCTTTGTTTTGATCCCAGGAAGTGGCACACTTAAAAATCGTGATGCATTGACGGTCCTCATTTATCCTTTTGTATACTTTATTTTTCACACGATCATTGGTTTAAATGTAACCTTTAAAACTGGAGAACCTGCATTCAATTACGGATTTGTGAATCCAAACAACTACGCTGACAATATCTTTATTTTTGTCGGTTTAATTGTAATGTTGGTAGGTATTTTCGGCGCACTCGGCTATGGTTTAATTCAATTCAAAAATCGTTTTGATGTAATCAAAAAGATTTCCCGTTAATTAATCACTTGAACCTTAGTTAAGCGACGTAACCTTCGTAAGTTAATTTTTGTGTTGTCGTCAACAGATGTTGGCTTGCTTGAATGAGATCGGGTTGGGAAAAAATAACGCTTGCTGCAAAGTTTTCTCCATTACCGTTTGCTGTTAATGCTACTTCTCCTCGTTTGGTGCTGGAGGTGAATGTAATCACCACACCCAAACTAGTTGGCACAAATCCTAGCAAATCCTCAAAATTTCCTAAATCGATAAAGTTACTGACTGGGAGGTTATAGATTTTAACATCTTGAGCTTCAGGTTGACCGCCAATAATTAAATTGGTTGCTTGGTTATTAAGAACGCTTTGTAATTCATCCGTGAAAAGAGCATTTGCAGTGCTGACACCTTCCTCAAACATGTCAAAGGTATCAGTTTCAAAATCACGGTAAGTCTTTTCTTCGGGTTGCGCATTGTTACTGTAAACTCGATTAGCAAAATAACCACCTTCGGCGTAATCGTAGACCAAACTAAGGGTTTCGGTGGTGGCAACTCCGTTAACGGTGGTTGGTGTCACTGAAATTAACTTAAACCCGGTGTTAAAAAAGTAAATGTCATAGGATAGTGTTTCTTCATTAGTTGTGATGGAAGCATCCACTGCATAATTCATCACCAAGCGATTGTTGTTATTAAGAACAGGAAAATATAAATCCTTAAGCGTTGAAAAAACAGTAGAAAAGTATGTTTGTGGTCCTAAGCAACTAGCGAGAATAAAACTTGTGGTCATCAACGTGAGCATTGGTTTGTGTTTCATATTTACCTCTTGATCTTTTGTTAAAGATACTATTATTAAAGCATATTGAATTGAAAATAAAAGAAAAAGTTTCTCAATTATTCTGAGAAACTTGTTGTTTTTTTGTTTTGGCCCTGGTGATGCATGCCATGAGAGCGGATCTTATGCCGATCAGTTGATGCTTTGTTTGACACGTTGTTCAAACAACCAGAGTAGTTCTACTATACATCATCATTGCTTTAATGTCCAATTCTCGCTACTTATGGTTGCGTTCAACTAACTTTCGATACGCATATCGCAAAAAACTTGTTAAAATGATTTTATTATAGAGGAGGTCGTTTATGATTTCTAAGACATTAGCGAGTGCTGTACTCACAGAAGCAACAGCTTTCGGCGCAGATTTTGCCGAAATCTATTTAGAAGATACCTTAACATCTAGTATTTCCATGGAAAATGGAAAAATCGAAGAACGAGGGACAGGCAATGGCTATGGGGCAGGGATCCGGGTATTAAAAGGATTGCAAAGTGCCTACGGATATACCTCCGATTTATCCAAGAAAAGTTTATTAAAACTTGCTCAGGATGTCGGCAAAGCCTTTTCTGGACCAAGGGTGCTAACACCTCCAAAACTTCAAAAGGTAAAGGTTAAAGAAATTATTAATTTATCCTCGCAACCGATGGAAACGATTTCTGTCACGGAAAAAATCAAGTTATTAAAATTGGTCAACGATACGATGTCGAGTTATGACAAACGTATTATTCGAACCAATGTTTATTTATCCGATATGGTCAAACAAGTCACCATTTTTAACACCTTAGGAAGATTTGTTGAAGATACACGCCGACGTGGTCGTTTATACATGATTGCAGTTGCAGCTGAAAATGGCAAAATCGAAAACTTCGGTGAAGGCCCGGGTGCAAGTGATGGCTTTGATTTCTTTACTTCAAAAATCAAACTAAAAGAGATGGCGATTGAAACCGCAAAGAGTGCGATTGGTTTATTAGGGGCAAAAGAATGCCCATCCGGAAAAATGCCTGTGGTGATTGGTAACGGTTTTGGTGGGGTTATCTTCCACGAAGCATGCGGTCACCCCTTTGAAGCATCTGCCGTTTCTAAAAAATTATCGGTATTCTGGGATAAGTTGGGTAAACAAGTGGCCAATCCAATTGTCAACGCAGTCGATGATGGAACCATTCCATTTGGTTGGGGTTCAACCAATGTTGATGATGAAGGCTTCCCAGCTCAAAAAGTACAATTGATTAAAGATGGGATTTTAAATAGCTTCATGATTGATCAATTCAATGGTCGTCGGATGAAAGCAGAACATAATGGTCACTCCCGCCGTCAAAATTATAAATTTGAACCAACCTCACGGATGACCAATACCTATATTGAAAATGGTCCTCACACGGTTGATCAAATTATCTCGGCAACCAAATACGGTTTATATGCAAAGAATATGGGTGGAGGATCGGTCAATCCTGCAACCGGTGAATTTAACTTTACGGTTTCTGAAGGTTATATGATTCGCGATGGTAAAATCGCTGAAGCTGTCAAAGGTGCTGCCTTGGTTGGTAAAGGTGATGAAACCTTATCGAAAATCGACATGGTCGCCAATGATTTAGAAAGAGCGCAAGGGATGTGTGGAGCAGCCTCTGGTAGTATTCCTACTGATGTAGGTCAACCAACCATCCGTGTCACCGAAATCACCGTTGGTGGTCGCGGGGGAGGACAATAACATGGCAAAATTTGATACATACTTTGCGTTAGCAAAAGAAAAAGGAATTGAAGTCTTTGAACTTTATTATTCCCGAGCCAAGTCGCTAAGCTTCAAATTATATAATGCCCAAATCGAAGGTTATAAGTTATCCGAAGATATCTCTCTATACGCTCGGGGTATTTATCAAGGCAAGATTGGTTATGCTTCCACTGAAAAGATCAGCAAAGAAACAGCTGCGTTTTTAGTCAATGAAATCATTACTAACGCTGGCACCGTCACCAAAGAAGAATTGGCGATTATTTTTAAGGGTTCTGAAAAATATAAGAAAAAGAATATTTATAACCCAGCGATTGCGGAACTATCGATTGAAACAAAAAAGAAAAACCTTTTTGAGATTGAACGCAAACTTAAAGCAGCAGATAAGCGGATTGCGCAAGTCGATGCTTGCGTCTACCAAGAAAGAGAATCTGAAGCTGTTTTAATGAACTCTTATGGCTTAAAACTCAAGCGTAAAAGTAATTACTATTACTACTACGCGAGCGTCTTGGCAATTCAAGGAGAAGAAAGAAAAAACGAAGGCGATGTCCATTTCTCCAACGATTTAACCAACCTCAATATCGATACCTTTGTCAATGACATCACTAAAAAAGCGTTAGTCAAATTTAACGGAACTCAATGTGCCTCTAAAGATTACAAAGTGGTGTTGGATAAAGAAGTCGTTTCCGATCTATTAGCCGCCTATCTTGACAGTGCTTCCGCTGAAGAAGTCCAAAAGAAAACCTCATTAATGATTGGTAAGCTTAACCAACCGGTTGCCAGCAAAAAAGTCACCATCTCAGAAATGCCATTAAAGAAAAACATGTTTTTTACATACTTTGATGATGAAGGGGTTGCAACCTACAACAAACCTATTGTTAAAAAAGGTGTCTTACAAACTTATTTCCATAACTTAAACACAGCTCACAAAGACGGAGTTAAAACCACTGGTAACGGATATCGCTCAGGTGGAAAAATTGAGATTGGTTTTAGAAATATTGTCTTAAAAGCAGGTAGAAAATCACTTGAAGAGATCTTCGCCCAAATCGGTGATGGTGTTTATATTACCGAAGTCATGGGAATTCACGCGAGTTTAAACCCAACCTCAGGAAACTTCTCCTTACAAGCCAACGGCTTCATGATTGAAAATGGAAAACGCGGTGTGCCATTAACACTCATTACTGTCGCAGGCAATCTCATGGATTTATTCATGAATGTCAAAGAAGTTGCCAACGATAATAAACTCTTACCGAATGGCTATGACATCCCAAGTGTGTGGATTAAAAAACTTACCATTTCTGGTAAGTAATTGCTGCTTTTAGTTAATTCAATAAACCAACCTACTTGTTGTTAGGTTGGTTTTTTCTTTGTTTGATAAAATAAATCATCCCTAAGGTAATGAATACCGATAAACCAATGCCAACGAAGGCGAGAACAAATACCAACATTATCACCAACGCCCAAGTGCCACTTAAATCCGCAAACAACCAAACAAGGATGGCTAGCAAGATGGTAAGAATCAAGAAGACAAGATGTGGAAGTAGCGCCAAACGAGTTTGTTGGGTTCGTTGATAGATGACATAGGCCACAACTTGAATACTGACAAAAAGCAGCAATCCAGCTAATTGTTGAATGAACATATCCAAGATTATTTACCTAGTTTTTTTCTTGGGTTGAGGTTGATCTGCAATTGGTGTTTGTGGACGTGGTTTAATCACAAAGATTAAAGCCAAAGAAGTCAACGTTGATATCCCTGTGGTGATGAAGGTTACCATTAATAAAATAATGAAGCCTAAATCTGCCCAGCTTCCCGGTTCACCCAAGGCAACAACATATCCGATGATCGACAAAACTAGGCCAATCCCGAGTAAACCTAAATTTGGTAATAACGCTAATGCAAGTCGATGGGTCTTGTCTCTGATAAAAATGACGAGTGTTTGTGTAATGACCACCACAGCAACGAGGATTAAAAAAAATAAACCATCTTCCATACTTAATTTATCTCCTATCGATAGAATAACATGTTAGAGAATTAGCCTTGAAGATCATTGGATTTAGAAACGCCAAGATGGATGTTTCTTTTTTACAAGCTTTAACACCCGATCAAACAAAATAGTTTCAGCAGCTTTTCGTCCTGATTCTTGGATTTTTTTGATGGAAATAGATTGGCGCTCAAATGTATACGTTGCCTCCGAATAAGATTCTTCGATTAAACCTGCAACAAATAAGTAAGTACTCAACGTGGACATGTTTGTGTCGTTGCTCAAGTATTTTCTTTGTTTTGAACTAAGTGAATAAAAATAAGTAGAAGCAGCTTTAGGGTTGGTTTCCATAAAACTAATGTAGGTTTGCAATATAAAAATCTTTTGTTGTAATGTTTCTCCAAGTCGAGGTGATTCACTTAGTTTTTTTAAATCACTAGAAGCTTCTTCGTATGCTTCGTCAACCATGGCTTGATAGATTTTATGAAAATAGATTTGGACATTAAGGTTGTTTAATTCTTGAAAGACCTTGAATGGTTTTGGGTTTTTCCCAAGTTTATACATTTTTTCAATACGTTGTAATTCTTCATGGGCCTCGTTGCCTTTGGCGGTCGTTAACGTTGCTAACTTATAACCATCGGTGACGGTGTCTAGTTTAAAAGGCATAAAATTATAAATCATCAACATCCCACCGACGGCAATCACCACAACCGAGGCATAGCGACCCCATTGGTTTTCATCAAAGAAGCCATAACCAATCACGAACGCAAAAACCATTTCAATCACATATAACAACAAACCACCCCACAAAAATAATTTTGGTTTTATTTTTTTCGCCTTAGGGATGACGATGGTTTCACCGGTTAGTCCTTCGTATCCTTGAAAACGAAGTCTTACTCCTTCAGGAGAAAATATAACCGCAAGACCAAGAACGTTCACGGTTTGAATGCGATATCCACCCGCTAAAGCTCCAAGAATGTGCCCTAGTTCTAAGAGGATGACATTAATTAAAAAAGCAAAGAAAATCGTGATGGTCGCGTAGACATATTGACTGATCCCAGTGATCCCTAAGATAACAAAAGCTGGGGCAATGATATTAACGCCAACAAAAATGGCAATCGCAACCATCATTCCATAAACAATCAATGTGAAGATATCTTCTTTTTTCATCTTTGTTTTATTTTATCATGCCAACTTTTATCCCGGAACACTTGGTTCCCATAAAAGATAAGTTTGATTAACTGATTGCCAAGTTTGGCCTTTTAATGAGCTGTTGAACTCAAAACTTTCTAACGCATCTCCCCAAGATTCACCTCGATAAACTCGAAGAGAAAACATAATGGTATCGGCAGTTGTTTTCTTCATTTCAATCGAGATTTGATAGGTGGTAAGTGGTTCTTGTAAAGAAACACCCATGGGAAGGGAACCCTGTTTGAATAAATTCCAAAATCCAATCATTTCTGTTGCCGGGCCAAGGGTTAATGCTTTTTTAAGGTTATCTTGGGTTCGGATGGTTTCAAATTTAAGATCTCGAGCTCCAAAAAAACCACTAGGATAAGTTTCATCACGGATGTCATAGATCATCTTATCATCCGCATAAACTTGATACTGAACACCGACGGGAATGCTTACTTCGGTTTGAAAAGTTTTCACTTGCTGACCAGTGCCATAAAGAATCTGATTGGGGTAACGTTGAATAACCATGGTTTCTTCAAGCACATAGTGATTAAACCAATAATAATCAGATTCAAAAAATGCGTTAGATAAATTTCTTTCTTTCAAGACAATTGTTTTTTGATTGAATACTTCATCACTTCTCGTAAGTTGATTTAATAACGCGATTGTTTCAACTTCCAAGCTAACCTCTCCCGCCGTCATCGACGCAAGGGTGTCGCGAGCATCAGGTTGTTGAGTTGAATCAAAAGTAATGGTTTGATTGTTAAATTGACCAACCACCGCTCCGTTAACTGCATATGGGGTTAGAAAGTCTTCGTTGGTTGGATAATTGACTTTCGATAAAAACATTTCAGTTAAATCACTGACCGAGGTGGTGCCATAAGTGAATGTTTTTGTTTGATGAACTAAGAACTTTTTTCCGTTGAGGTATGGTAAAAAATCATTGTTTGGAATTGGGATGGATGAAGACAAAGAGGGTGATGACGATACAGAGGATGTTCCCCAGTTGCACCCAGATAAAATCAAAAGACTAACAAAAAGAATGCTATTGGTTTTCATTGCGTTTTTTTTCAAAATATTGCCGTAGTTGATGTTGGCAGGCGAGCTCAAGAATGCCAGCTTGAATACGTGGTAAATGTTGAACTCGTGGTAATTTTTGAATTTGAATTTGCGAGTTGATGCCGCCAGTTTTTTCATCTTTAGCGCCATATACAATCCGTTCAATTCGACTTTGAATCAATGCACCTGTACACATCAAACATGGTTCTAAGGTGACATAAAGGGTGCAGTTAGTTAACCGCCAAGACTTTAACAATTGGCTTGCTTCTTCCATGGCGATGATTTCGGCATGGCCAGTTATTCTATGATTATTTTCTCGTTGATTGAACCCACGACCAATGATTTTGTTTTGATAAACCACAATCGCACCTACTGGAACTTCATCTACCGCAAATGCAAAACTTGCTTGTTCAATCGCTAAACGCATCCAACGTTCATCTTCAAGTTGAGAGATGGCGGTGTTATTTTTGTTTTCCAATGGTGGTGATTCCGCCCATGAAAGGAACAAGAACATCTGGAACTTTGACTTCTCCAGAAGCCAATTGATATTGTTCAAGAATGGCTGGAACAATCCGAGAAGTCGCTAAAGCCGAAGCATTTAAGGTGTGGGCAAATTTGGTTTTTTGAGTGATTGGATCTTTGTAGCGAATTTTACCGCGTCTTGCTTGGTATTCTCTCGCATTGGATACCGAAGATACTTCTTTATAAATCTTTAAGGATGGAATAAAAACTTCAATGTCATACGTTCTCGCCATCGAATGGGAGCAGTCTCCTGCCGCTAATTTAGATACTTGAAAGTGTAAACCCAGTTTTTCAACCAAGGACGATGCTTTGGCCACCAATTCTAAAAACATCGCATCACTTTGTTCTTCACGGGTGTATTGAACGAGCTCGACTTTGTTGAACTGATAACCACGAATCATTCCACGTTCTTCACTTCGATAACTTCCCGCTTCGTAACGATAGCAAGGGGTGTAAGCAAAGTATTTTTTGGGTAATGTTTGCCCATCTAAAATTTCATCGCGGTGTAAATTCACTAATCCGGTTTCTGCTGTTGGTAGCAAAAATTTTTCGGGTTCTGTTTTCTTTAACCAAAACACATCATCCTTAAATTTGGGGAATTGCCCAGCGGTTAATCCTGATTCGTAATTAAGCAAGTGGGGTAATAGGACCATTTCGTACTGATCTTTTAAATGTTCAGAAATAAAGAAGTTTAATAACGCCCATTCAAGTTGAGCGCCTAATCCTCGATAAATCCATGTTCCTGCACCTGAAATTTTTGCCGCGCGTTGATAGTCAATAATCCCTAACCCTTCAGCAATCGCAACGTGATCTTTAATAGGAAAAGAAAACTTAGGATTTTGACCCACAGTGCGGATAACTTCGTTTGCTTCTTTGCCACCAGCTTTTAAATCTTCATCAGGTAAGTTGGGAAGTTCGAGCAAAAATTGATCGATCTTTTCTTCTAGAGCTTTTAATGCTTGTTCTTTTCCTTGAATTGATTGGTTCAATTGTTTGACTTGATTAAAAATCGCTTGAACATCTTGTCCAGCTTTTTTGGCAACAGGAACACTTGCAGATAACTTATTGGCTTCTGCTTTGACTTGTTCAACTTCTAATAACCATTGTTTTCGTTGTTGATGGTCTAGAAGCAAGGGTTTGAAATCGACTTGAAACCCTTTTTTAGCAAGTAACGAAGTTACTTTTTGGGTTTGATCTTTAATCAGTTGAATGTCTAACATACACTTACGCTTTCACTTCTTCGTCTAAGTCTTCATCCCCTTCATCTGTGTCGGGGGTTTCTGGTTCGTTGGGGTTATCCAACTCAACCGTTTCAACTTCTTCAGTTGGTTCTTCTAAACTTGGTTCAACAATCGCTATGGAAGATACAAATTCTTTTTCCGCTAAGCGAATTAAACGCACACCTTGGGTTGATCGAGCGATGACTCTAACTTGCGTTAATGAAATCCGAATGATGACACCAGCTTTGGTGACCACCAATAAATCTTCATCCCCGTTAGCAGATTTTAATGCAATTAAATTACCGTTTTTCTCAGACGCTTTAATGGTATTCACACCTTTGGCGCCACGTTTGGTTTGGCGATATTCTTCAAAGGCGGTGAGTTTACCAAACCCTTTGTTGGTGACGACGAGAATGTATTTACCTTCTGAACTTATTGAGACACCAATAACCTTCGCACTTTCCGCGAGTTTCATCCCGCGAACACCGGCAGCGGTACGACCCATGTCACGCACATCACTTTCAACAAAGGTCACCATCTTGCCAGTGGAGGAAGCAAGACTAACAAAGAGTGCACCTGTGGTTTGCTTCACATCCAACAACATATCGCCTTCTCGTAAGGAAATGGCAATCTTTCCGTTTTGACGAATCGATTCAAACTCTTTGATTTCTGTGCGTTTGACAACACCTTTTTCTGTGACAAAGAATAAATAATTGCCGGCGGTATATTCATCAACTGAAATAATCGACTTGATGGTTTCTTGTTTTTCTAAACTCAATAAATTTACCACTGGAATCCCTTTGGCGGTTCTGGCAAATTCTGGAATTTGATACCCACGAAGTCGATACACTTTCCCGAGATTAGAGAAGAAAAGAATATCGGTATGCGTTCGGGCGTTGACGATAATGGAAACAATATCATTTTCGTTTAAGCCTGCTCCACGTACCCCTCGACCACCGCGGTTTTGGGTCCTAAAGACTTCCGGTAATTGCCGTTTGATATACCCGTTTTGTGTGACGGTGATGACGATATTTGTTTCTGGGATGAGATCTTCATCTTCAATGGAAGAAAGGTTGTCGGAAATTTCCGTCATCCGATCATCACCGAATTTATCAGCGATCACATCAAGGTCACCAAGAATTAAATCCACCACCATGGTTCGGTTACCCAACAATTGGTTGTAATAAGTGATGTTCTTTTCTAGTTGGAGTTTTTCCTCTTCGAGTTTTTGTTTTTCTAAACCAGTTAAACGACGAAGTGGCATGTCGACAATTTCTTTGGTTTGTCTTTCTGATAAAGCAAACCGTTGAGAAAGTGAGATTCTTGCCGCTTCTGTGTTCGCAGACTTTTTAAGAATGGTAATGATTTCATCGATGTTATTGATCCCAATCAAATAGCCGTTGACAATGTGAATACGGTCTTCTGCTTTGGTTAATTGATAACGGGTTCGGCGTTCAATGACTTCAATTTGGTGATCAAGATAATGTTGAATCATCGACTTTAAGGAAAGAACTTTAGGTTGGCCGTTGACTAACGCAAGGTTGATAATCCCAAAACTTACTTGCAGTTGGGTGTGTTTATAAAGTTGATTCAATAACACTTCTGGGATGATGTCACGACGGACTTCAATCACGACACGAATCCCATTTTTATTCGATTCATCGCGAATATCGGTGATGCCTTCAATGACTTTATTACGAACCAAATCGGCAATGTTTTCTATCATGGATGCTTTGTTGACTTGGTAAGGAATTTCTTTAACAATGATTCTTTTCTTTCCGTTTTCAAATTCTTGAATGTCAACTTTGGAACGAATCACCAAAGACCCAGTTCCGGTTTGATACGCTGAGCGGATTCCGGCTTTACCAAGAATCATCCCGCCGGTTGGAAAGTCTGGTCCTTGAATATAATCTTGCATTAATTCCAAAACATCGATGTCTGGATTTTTTGAATAGGCTTTAATTGCATTCACGACTTCACGTAAGTTGTGGGTAGGCATGTTCGTCGCCATCCCAACGGCAATCCCTGAACCACCGTTGACTAATAAGTTAGGAAAGCGTGATGGTAAGACCACAGGTTCTTTTTCAGTGCCGTCATAGTTATCAACAAAATCAACGGTTTCATCGTTGATATCCTTGACCATTTCCATCGCCATCTTCGCCATTCTTGCTTCGGTATAACGCATCGCTGCAGCTTCATCACCATCGACCGAACCAAAGTTACCGTGGCCATCCACGAGGGTATAACGCATGGAGAATGGTTGAGCTAGACGAACAAGGGTAGAATAAATCGCTTGGTCACCGTGAGGGTGAAATTTACCCATGACATCACCAACGATACGGGCACATTTCTTATATGGTTTATCCGATTGCATGCCTAATTCATTCATCCCGAAAATAATTCGACGATGGACTGGTTTTAATCCATCACGGACATCAGGGAGAGCACGAGAAACAATCACCGACATCGAGTAGTCTAAAAAAGCAGTCCTTACTTCGTTTGAAATATCGACGTCTTTTAGCCCAGCTTCAATCCCTTCTTGGATGACGCCTACTACTTTTGGATCTTTGTTATCTGCCATACACCTTCTCCTTAAATATCCAAGTTCTTGACGAACTTAGCATTCTTCTCAATAAAATCACGACGAGGTTCAACATTTTCCCCCATCAAGGCATCAAACACGGAATCAGCTTCAATCGCATCTTGTAAAGCGACGCGTAACATTTTTCTCGCTTTGGGATCCATGGTGGTTTCCCATAATTGTTCCGCATCCATTTCCCCTAAACCTTTATAGCGTTGGAATGGATAACCTTCTGGAAGGTTCAATTGTTTTTTGATTTGCGTTAACTGACCGTCGTTATACGCGTAGTAAGCCTTTTGGTGATACTCGACTTTATATAACGGTGGTTGGGCGATGTAAACATAACCCGCTTCAATAAGTGGCCGCATATATCTGAAGAAGAATGTTAATAATAAAATTCGAATGTGACTACCATCGACGTCAGCGTCTGTCATGATCACAACTTTATGATATCGAGCTTTGTTCACATCAAATTCTGGAAGGATGCCAGCACCAATGGCAATAATTAAATTACCGATTTCTGTGTTCGCAAATATTTTCTTTAGTTGGGCTTTTTGAACATTTAAAATTTTTCCTCTTAAAGGAAGGATGGCTTGGGTTTCTCTATCACGGCCGTTCTTCGCAGAACCACCAGCAGAATTACCTTCAACAATATAAAGTTCGGAAACCACTGGATCTTTGCTTGAGCAGTCAGCAAGCTTACCAGGCAATGTGGATAAATCAAGCGCGCCTTTACGCCGAACATTATCTTTGGCGTTACGGCTGGCGATCCGGGCATCCGCAGCTAATTGAACTTTGTCCATCACAATTTTAGCGAGTTTTGGGTTTTCCATCATGAAGCGATGGAGTTGTTCCCCAACAATGTTAGAAACAATTTTTCTAACTTCAGCATTTCCTAATTTGGTTTTGGTTTGACCTTCATATTGAGGGTCGGTGTGTTTAACAGAAATAATCGCTGCCATCCCTTCACGGATGTCGTCACTGGTGAAATTTTCTTCACTGTCTTTAAGCATTTTTTGTTCACGCGCATATTGATTAATGATTCGGGTGGTTGCTAAACGGAACCCTTCTTCGTGGGTCCCACCTTCGTGGGTGTGAATGTTATTGCAGAAGGAATATACACTTGGGTTATACCCATCGTTATATTGAATAGCGACTTCTGCAAAG
>JBIIZK010000077.1:0-3936 GCA_044346305.1 Bacilli bacterium | reverse complement strand
CTCCAAAAGTTTCACCATTTTGTTGGATGGCTAAACGATTGGCAACTGCGAAGAGTTTTCTTGCTTCAGTTTCAGAAATTCTTCCATTATATAGATCTGTTCCTGCAGCAGAAACTTTCACTAAGATATGCTTCACGTGATAGGGTAAAAGTTCGTTTAAATAACCGGGTCCGAAATCATCCCCTTTTAAAAAACTCTCTTTATTGTCATCAAAGAAGCGATCTTCGACCTCTTGCTTCATGGTGCGAAAAGCAAAGTAATCTTTTAATTCTTCTAAATCCTCAACATTATACGATTCAAATAATGTTTCTAATTCATCATTGTAGTTGGTTCCATTGGTTGATGCATTGGTTCGAGCAGTTTCCTTAACCCCGTCAACACTAATGTCAGCTTTACGAAGAATTTCATCGCGTAGAGCATTGGAGGTTGGATTATTTTGATTGATTTGATTACGAATAACCAATTCAGTCACCGATTCCACAAACTTGGAAACACCAAATTCATTATTTTGGTATTGACCAAAGAGGGTATCCGCTGAGTAGCCAGTAACTACCCCATCCTTATCTTTCATGGTAATAATAAAACCATCACTATTTTCTGTGACAGGATTTGAGCATGCACTTAACGTGACAAGCGTTGCCAGCGCGAATGATGCGATGGCGAATTTAGTACGATTCATTTCTTAAGAATCCTCCTAGCAATAAAGCATAGTTATTTTATTATTTTACAGGGTCATATTCAACAAATATCTACATTATTTAAAGTCAAACTTGTGGATAGATGAGTTTTATTAACCAAAATAACTTAAATAACAGCAAAATCATCATATCATAATGTTTGAGATATCCACTCCAATAACGTAAAATAATCATTTGAAGGAGATCATTATGTCAAAATTAGAAATTAAGAACTTGTGGGTAAAAGTTGCGAACATAAATATATTAAAAGGGGTCAATTTAGTGATCAATGATCATGAAACAGTTGCTCTCTTAGGTCCTAACGGTCATGGAAAGTCAACATTATTATCTGCCATCATGGGTCACCCAAAGTATGAAATTACTGAAGGTGAAATCCTCTTAGACGGTAAGAATGTTCTAGAAATGGAAGTAGATGAACGTTCCAAAGCAGGGTTATTTTTAGGAATGCAACATCCCTCTGAGGTACCAGGCGTCATTAACTCTGACTTTTTAAAAGCTGCCATTAACACAAGAAGGGAAAAACCAATTTCTTTAGTCGAGTTATATAAAAAACTCGATGATGCTTCTAAACAAATGAAAATTCCAATGGAATTAAGTCACCGCCACCTCAATGAAGGTTTTTCTGGTGGTGAAAGAAAACGCAATGAAATTCTTCAATTATTATTGCTACAGCCAAGTGTTGCTATGTTAGATGAAATTGATTCAGGCCTTGATGTTGATGCACTGCAAACTGTTGCAAACGCAATTAAAAAGATCCAAAAAGAAACCAAAACAAGTTTTTTAATTATTTCTCACTATGCCCGTTTGTTCCAAATGATTCAACCAAGCAGAGTGGTTGTCATGATTAACGGTCGCGTTGCGGTTGAAGGTGGGCCAGAAGTAATTGCTAAGATTGATGGTTCAGGGTATGAATGGTTAACCAAAGAGTATGGAATTAGCATTAAAAAAGAAGACAAAGATGCAAAACCAATGTCAATGAATACCATTTCGATTGGCGCTTGTGCCACCAACGAGGTTGCCAATCATGCCAAGAAATAGACTAGTTGCCAATCAACAGGTTTACCATATTCCTTCCTCAAGAGAACGGATTAGTTATTTTCTTGATTTAAATGAAGTAAAAAAATCCCCAATTCATCTAGTCATTGCCCCTGATTCTGATATTGATTTATTGATTCAAAATGGGGCAGAAGATAGTGTGATTGAAGTTGATATTGCCGATCAAGTTAGAGGAAAAATTCAATTTGCAATGTTTGGTAAGAATAAAAATTTAACATGGAACGCTTCTGTTGGTTCAAATGTTCAAATCGATGCTGCCATTGCTGATTTTACCGAAGGAAAAGGTAAAGTCTTTATTCGGTTTGATATGTTAGGAAGAGACTCTCAACTTGAATGGCGCACTGCTGCGTTGGCTAGTAATCAAGATCGTAAATTTTACTCAGTTAACTTCACCCACAAGAATTTTAACACCTACGCAAATATGACCAATTATGGCGTCACTGAAGGTACCAGTAGTTTACAGTTTACTGGCACCGGTCACATCTTAAATGGTGCAAAGTTTTCTAAAACTCATCAAGCGGCAAAAATCATGGTGTTTGATGAAAAATGCTTTGGTCGAGCTGATCCAGTTCTTAAAATTGATGAAAATGAAGTCGAAGCATCCCACGCGGCTACCGTTGGAAGGGTGAACGAAGAACATCTTTACTATCTTCAATCACGAGGATTAAGTAAAAGAGAAGCAAAAAGAATCATTACCCTTGGATATTTGCAACCGATCATTGCCTATTTTACGGATGAAACGATTCAAGCTCAGTTATCTTCTCAAATAGATATTGGAACGAAAGAATGACCTTAAAAGAAATTCGTCGAGATTTTCCAATTTTGAAAAAAAAGGTTAAAGGCAAAACTTTGGCATATTTTGATAATGCGGCGACGAGTTTAAAACCATTACAAGTCATCCGTGCAATTAATCATTATTATCTTGATTTACCAGTGAATGCTGGTCGTGGAGAATACGATTTATCGTTTGCGTTAGAAAAAGAAATTGATCAAGCGAGGGAAACAGTTGCCTCTTTTATTCACGCAAGCTCAAAAGAAATTGTCTTTACAACTGGAACCACCATGGGCATCAACATGATTGCTCAAAGTTTCGCAATGAACACCCTTCGTAAAGATGACGAAATTATCATCACCGAATCCGAGCATGCGGCGAATGTCTTGCCATGGTATCAAGTTGCAGAAAAAACTGGTGCCAAGGTTATCATTCTAGATTTAGATGAACAACAAAAACTAACACCTGCATTATTAAAGCCCCATTTAAATTCAAAAACTAAAATCGTTTCTTTTGCTGATGTCAGCAACGTTCTTGGAACAAAAACCGATGTTAAATCCATTAGTAGAATTGTTCATGAAGTTGGCGGTTTAGTCATTGTGGATGGAGCTCAATCTGTCCCCCATTTTCCAACCAATGTCATCGATCTTGGCATTGATTTTTTAGTCTTTTCCGGACACAAAATGTTGGGACCAACAGGCATTGGCGTTTTATTTGGAAAGTATGAATTACTTGAAAAAATGAAACCTTTTTATACTGGTGGCGGCATGTCGTTAAGGTACAACAAAAAGCAAGAAGTTAAGTATGCCCCAATTCCACAAATTTTCGAGGCCGGTACTCAACATTGGTCTGGCATTCTTGGTTTGAGTGCTGCCATCCAGTATTTAAATAAAATTGGTTTTGATTTTATTCATGATCAAGAAATGAAACTTAGGCAGCATGCGCTTGCTGGTCTAAAAAAGATTGCTCATGTGCAAGTTTACAATGATAAAACTGATTCCTCAATTATCGCCTTTAACATCAAGGGCGTAAACCCTCAAGATGCTGCAACTTATTTTAATAGTCAAGGGATTGCGGTTCGCTCAGGTCAGCATTGTGCCCGAAATATGGTGGACTATTTAAAAACTGATGGGACGGTTCGTTGGTCTGCATACTTTTATAACACAATCGAAGAGGTTGATCGTTTCTTAAAGGCTGCTGAAAATGGGAGGAACTTTCTTGATGCATACTTTCAATGATCCGTTAGTGATGCGTCAAGTGATTATGGATCATTATGAGCATCCACGAAATAAGTTCAAACTTAACCTACCAGGCACTCGTACGATACATATGGATACCTCAGGTTGCATCGATGATATTGATGTGAATATTGTGATAGAACGTGGCATAATTAAAGCGCTTAGTTTTGAT
>JBIIZK010000010.1:0-11788 GCA_044346305.1 Bacilli bacterium | reverse complement strand
AATAACTGCAATGGTGTTGTTATCAAGCAACCGAACATCTGGTGGCATCTTGCCAACACCAAAAGCTGCTTCAATTTGGTCTTCCTTTGCCCAACGGCTTTGATAGTAGGCTTGAGTACCTTCACCAAGTTGGTTCAATGAGGTTAAAGGAATCGTAAAACTAGTTGGTTCGTAAAACCCAGTTGCTTCGTGCCACGTGTGTAAATCATCAAGACCATAGGCAAATGAAAATAACCCCTGATAAAGTTTTTGATCGCTACCCGTTAATATTTGGTCGACATAACCGTTATCATTAAGGTAGTCGTAAAAACTTTCAATGTCTTTATCGTTCTTTAATCCATAAAAGTAATCAAACGCAAGAGCAAGAAAGTGGTAAGTTAACTGCTTTAAATCTTTGCTCATGGACTGAGAATTGAAGCTCGATGTTCTCATTTGGTTGATGACAGGACTCGCCGCATCCAACGCGGTAAAAGTGTCAAAACCATAAAGGGTTTCTCCGTTATAGTAAACGTCGTAATACAAAGAATTTAAAAAGAGTAAATTGAGAACGGATAAAGGTGCAAGGTATAGGTTATTATGACGAATTAAATCAATACGGTAGTCATCTAAATCAATAATAACCCGCTTAGAATCAACACCAATTCCTCCTAAAAACACCAATCCATCTGAGAAATTTGTCTCAGTTGATTTAACGTAATTACTAAAAAAACTAAAATCATCCACTGTAAACGTGTTGTTTGAAAAGTTAAGTGTTGCTTCATAATCCCAATAAATTGGTTGATTGTTATCATCAACATCTTCTAAACGATACTCAACCACCATCAAGTCTCCGTCGGTGACAAAATCAATAATTGGAAAATCAATCGCACCATCCACCATGCCCATAAATGTTTCTACATCCATATAAGGGACCGTCCCAGTTTCAGTAAAAAATACATTGAGTTCGGGTTTATTGGTGACTAAATATTCTTCAGACGTATTGACAAAAGGAAGTTTGATGGAACGCGATAATATTGGGTAGGAGATTGGGTTGACGTTGATTTCAAAGGTTCTTGTACCGGATAAACCGCTATGCGTTGAGGTAGCCGTTAACTTGACAGTTTGTGCTTGACCAAAAATAGGAATTTCGATATGAGCCCCACCTGAGGTAATAATGTCAGGATGGCTTGAAACCCAAGAAATTGATGTACGATTCGGTCCTCTTACTGGTAGAACGTCCCCGAGCGAATAAGATAATGACGCAAGATCTAAATTAATTCTATCTAAACTACTTAATGATCCGCCACTTGAAATTGAACTTTGAGTATTCGAAGAAGAACTTTCAGAAGAAGGAACCGTGCTTGTTGTAATAGAACTACTTGTGATCTGACTAGATTCACTATTCAAACTTGATAGCGATGTACCTTCAACACCACAAGAGACAAGTGCAAAAACAATAGTGCTAATGACAAATAGGGTTCTCGTATTCATAAATTTCCTCAACTTTCGATTTGAAAATTATTATTAAACAATTCAAATTGATTTGCAAACAATATTAAGTAAATATTAAGCAAAGTCTATCATTTCACATTATTTACATAATTTTGAAAGCGTTTTCATAAACGAACCCATCACGATAAAAATATCAGATAAGAACGATGTTTTTCATACAAAACAGATCGTTAAGGCGATTAAAACAATGCAGAATTTTTAATTTATTTACAAACTATCAGTTTTGATTGTATAATTATTTTCAATTCACATGGAGGTGCTATATGCATTCAAAAGTAAAGTCTAGTTTTTTCCTAACTTTATTTGCCATTGTTCTCTCCGCATGTGGTGTGACACCATCATCGTCACCCTCATCGCAAGCTCCGTCTTCAAGCGCTCCTTCTTCTGTTCAAGAAACATCCACGATAACCTTTGATGCTAAAGGTGGATCAGTTGTTGCGCCAGTAACCGTTAATAAAAACGGCATGGTGGCAGCTCCAACCGCCCCAACTCGCACAGGTTATCAGTTTGCAGGTTGGTTTAGAGGTAAGGCTGGTTTAACTTGGTTAGAACCTACAGCCCAAACCTTCCCATTTACCGCCTCAACAAACACCACCCTTTTTGCTTATTGGGAACCTACCAATTCAAAGAATGTCAATTATTCTGCTGGTGAAACATACTTCTCTACATTAAGTTCAACGGCTCAACGATTTATCCTTAATCCGTTGACCTATGAAACTGCCGCTGAAAATGACATCATGTCAAGCTTATCCACTTCTTTATATTCTTCAGAAGTTGATTGGGATAAGGCCATTGATCAAGGTGTTGCTGATTTCGTCGGCGACTTTTCTCGTATTGAAAGTAAGGAATTTAGCATTGAATCCTTAGACTTTATCAACATCCTTCAAGGTGCAACATCTTTCCCAAAAGATATCGAAGGTAACGACTACACATTACCAGGTGGTAAATACGACCGTGATAATGCAACGAAAGTCCAAAAGACAGAATGGATTTACGAATTAAGAGATGATGTTTTCTTTGAAAATGGTCTTCAAGTGACTGCAAGCACCTATGAATACACCCTCAAACAATTCTTAGATCCAGTTCAAAATAACTTCCGTTCGACGTCGTATTATAAAGACGATGCTAACCGTTCTGGTCTTCCAATTTTGAACGCAGCAGAATATAAAAAGCAAACCCCACAAAGCCCAGTAGCATGGTCTAGTGTTGGTTTTGATGTGATTGATAGCTTTACCTTTAAACTTACTACATGGGAATCAATTGCTCAGTCAACAGCAGTTGGTTTTGGCAATATTCAACTTGTCCACCCAACCATCTATGCAGCTTCTTTAACCGGTAGTAATTCAACGTATGGTACCCCAGCCAATCCATTCGTGTCTTATGGTTCATATTTGATTAAGAGCTGGAATGAAAATCAATCCTTCGTTCTTAATAAGAACTTTAATTTCGTCCGTAAAGGTACCATTACTTATAAGTCCATTTCTTACGCCTTCACCGCTACAGTTGAAGAAAACATGAACTTATTTGAAGCGGGTTCGTTGTCTGCTGTTGGTTTAATTGGTCAATACTATACCCAATATGCAGAAAATCCTAATGTTAAGCGTGCTTGGCAAGGTTACCCTTCATATTTGATTGTGAACACTGCTCCATCAACCTTAGCAAGCAACCCTCATGCAAAACACCCGATTGTTCAAGATGAAAGATTCCGTCAAGCCTTATTCTTTGGTTTCAACAGAGCTGCTTATAATAGCACTGTGTATGCCCCAAACGCCCCAGCAGTCTTACCAGTGCCAGTTGACACCAAGGGTTATGTCCAAGATCCACTTTATTACTCTGAATCACCTAACCACTTAGAAAACCTTGAAGACTTTAACGTCCCAATTGATTCTGACGGTTATATCCCAGAAAGAGCAATTCAATTATTTAATGCTGCTCTCACATCTTACTTAGCATCACCAGGTGCGGTTGCTGGACCAGTTAGACTTAAATACCTCATCTCTAACAACGCCCTCAACGTCTCATTAGCTAACTATATTAAGTCTATGTATGAAACATTATTCAATACGACTCCTGCAACTCCAGACAAACTCATTATCGACATCGTTGCCGTTGCTGCTTCTAGTCTTGGTGCAATTCGTGCAGCTTGGGACTTTGATCTATTGCCAATTAACTTAGGATTCGGCGCATCTTATGGTGTCTGGTGGCAATATGCCGCCTTCGGCTTACTTGGCGGCGCCATCGTTCCTCAATTCGGTTTAACCATGCCATTTACTGGCGGCAGAGATGCTCAAGGCAACACAATTAGAATCGACTTAAGAGAAGATCCTGAATCTTGGCTCATGGAAGAAATCGACCTTGATTTAACCACAACCTATGATTATTTATTAGAATTAGGCGAAGAAGTTGTCTTTGAATTAAAAGACAATGGTGATTATGTATTACCAGGTTTTGCTTGGTTATTAGAAGAGTTAGAACCTTCAACAGGTAAACCCGCAGGTATCTACCGTGGTTCGATTTACGCATTAGCAGATTATGTTTATAACGATACAACTCCATGGGACGGAACAGCTTCTGAACCTTTCCCTGGCGCAACTGAAGAAGTATGGAAGATTACCGCAGCATTTGAAAAAGCATTCTTCCAACAAATGCCATTAGTACCAATGTCAACATTGGATTCCGCGGTCGTTTATGCCGCGAACGTTAAAATTGAATGGCCAGCCTTCTCTTCAGCCTTCGGTTGGGGAGCAAGCCGCTACCGTTATTTAACAACAGACGCTGACTTTGCAAATGGATTCTACAACGCTTATGAAGCTGCTTATTTAGCAACTCCTCAAGCTTAAGTTAATCCTTCGTTGATCCTGTTTACAAATGCGCCTGGAAGATTAAATTCTTCCAGGCGCATTATTCTATAAAAACATTTTTATTACTTACATTTCCTTAAAATATCATCTATAATTTAATTTATATTTTAAATAAAGGAACCGGAAATGACCCAATATCTTCTTAAAAGATTCGGACTCATGATGATCACATTTGTGATTACGGTTTTTTTATTCTTTACATTCATTAAATTAATGCCAGATCAATATATTGACCCTTTTGGTGATCCAGCTTGGTATGAGGCTTTAAAAGCTAAAGAAGGTTGGGATCAACCCATTCCTGTCCAGTTTTGGATTTGGATTAGAAATATTTTTACAGAAGGTTCGTTTGGTTTTTCTCGGAATAAAGCAACAGATGTTGGGGCTTATTATTTTTCAAAGATTCCTGCCTCGATTCAAATTAACGTTATTCCATATTTTTTGTCAATTCCGATTGGTATTTTCATTGGTGTTCTTGCAGCTTTGTATAAAAATAAATGGATTGATAACCTTATTTCTGTTGGTATTATGGTGTTTATATCGATTCCATATTTTGTAATCATCGTTCTCGCTCAGTATTTCTTATTCTTTGAGTTTAAAATTATTCCTAGTCACGTTGTTGCCACGTCTGCTCAATTCTCTGAGGATTTTTGGTGGAGTTTATCCACGTATGTGATGCCTGTTATTTTGCTCACCATTGTTGCGGTTCCCGGATTAGCTAGAAGTGTTCGCGCAGAATTAACTGAACAATTAACGCAAGACTATATGCTACTTGCTAGATCAAAAGGTTTAACTCAACGTCAAGCAACCTTTAGACACGCACTTAAAAACGCCATCGTTCCGTTCTTACCAGGTATTTTTATTGGAATTATTGGGATTATCAATGGCGGACTCATTACGGAAAGATTATTTCGGGTTGATGGAACTGGAAGAATTTATTTAGATGCATTTAATTCTGTTCCTCCAGATTATGCGATGCTTATGTTGATCAATGCATTTGGTCAATTTGTTGGGCTTTTGTCGTCAATTGTCGGTGACGTTTCCTACACCATTTTTGATCCAAGAATTCGTGTTGGAAGTGGGAAAATTGCTTCATGAATATAGATAAATCAAAATTAGTACTTCTTCATTCCAAGAATATCCAATTGGCTGATAAACCTCTTAAAACAAAGGAAATCGGCTATTATAAGGATTCTTGGAATCGCTTTAAAAAGAATAAAGGAGCATTAAGTGCTTTCTACATCATTCTAGGTATTTTATTCTTCGTGGTTGTTGGACCATCCATGAAATCGTATGACTTGGCTAAAACTCGACCAGATGAAGCGTTTCGTTTTGGTTACTTAGAACCAAAAATACCCGTTTTAGAAGATCTTGGCATCTTTGATGGAACGCGATCCATCACTGCTGGTAAACGCTTTCTTCATGCGGTGGCGAATAGCTCGTTTGGTGAAGGTGTCATTATTTCAGGTTTCCCGGAAGAACTCGTTGATAACGTCGACCATCCTAATTGGTCTAACGTGACCGAATTGACTGTCAAGGTAGATTCTTATCGTTATACAAACTATACGCAAAGTTATATGCCTGCAACTTATTTTTCCGACATTGAGCAGGGTAAGGATCCATTGGCTGCAGTTACGCAAACACTAACCACGTCGCAATTTAATCAGTATTTAAGTCAAAATTATATTATTGATATTATTGAAATTATTCAAAGCCCTAATCCCACCAACCCGGATGAACCTTTCACTCAATATAGAGTCAGAGTTGATCGGTTTAAAATGTTTCTTGGAACATCTCCGGATGATACTTATTTTTGGTTTGGAACGACACGAGTTGGCCAAGATTTATTCACAGAATTATGGAGTGGCGCTCGTATTTCTCTAATTATGGCATTGTTGGTCGTTGTTATTAATGCGGTCGTTGGTTTAACAATTGGTTCGGTGGTTGGCTATTATGGTGGAATATTAGATCTTTTGTTTGATCGGTTCGTTGAAATTGTCGCCTCAATCCCATTTTTATCAGTCTTAACGTTGTTAACATTAAGATTCGGAAATGAGCTCTGGGTTATCATTTTTGCCTTCACGGCAACCGGTTGGTTAGGTTCGTATGGTACCGGTCGATTACAGTTTTATCGGTTTAAGAATCGAGAATATGTTTTAGCTGCAAGAACATTAGGTGCGTCAGATTTAAGAATCATGTTCAAACACATTCTTCCTAATACATTAGGTTTAATTGTCACTTCCTATGCACTTGCCATTCCTGCTTTTGTATTTACAGAAGCCTCATTCTCTTTTCTAGGGATTATCAATTATCAAAATGCAATCAGTGTTGGTTTATTGATTGATCAAGGACAACAAGAAATGCAAACTTACCCTTATTTACTCCTTTTTCCAGCGCTATATATTGCTATTTTAATGATTTCCTTTAATCTATTTGGTAACGGATTACGTGATGCATTTAATCCATCCTTGAGAGGTGTGGAATAATCATGGCAGAAAAAATTTTAGAAGTAAAAGATTTAGCTGTTTCTTTTAAAACCCAATATGGTATTTTGCATGCCATCCGTGGTGTTTCATTTGATTTACATCGAGGTGAAACATTGGCTATTGTTGGTGAATCAGGTTCTGGGAAAAGTGTCACATCAAGAGCAATTATAGGTTTGTTAGCAGGTAATTCAATTTATGAAAATGGTGAAATCATTTATCAAAATCGTGATTTAACCAAACTCCCTGAAGAATTGTTTCACGAGATCAGAGGATCGAGAATCTCTATGATTTTCCAAGATCCAATGAGCTCTTTAAACCCCATTCAACCCGTTGGTCAACAAATTGCAGAGTCCCTTATTTTCAAAAGCGGTATGCCGAAGGATTTGGCACAAAAACGGGCGATTGAACTTATGTCCCAGGTTGGTATTGCCAATGCTGAGCAACGATATTTCCAATTTCCATTTCAATTCTCCGGAGGCATGAGACAACGGATAGTGATTTCTATTGCGTTGGCGAACAATGCTGAAATTCTTATTTGTGATGAACCAACAACCGCACTTGACGTGACGATTCAAGGTCAGATCCTTGAATTAATTAACCAACTTAAAGTCGAAAGAAATCTATCTGTCATCTTTATTACTCACGACTTGGGTGTTGTTGCCAACATGGCTGATCGGATTGCAGTCATGTACGCAGGAAAAATTGTGGAAATTGGCAAAGCTGAAGAAGTATTTTATAACCCAAAACATCCTTATACATGGGCACTATTATCTTCCATGCCTAACTTGGCAACCTCTAATCGTTTAGATGCAATTCCTGGGACGCCTCCAAACATGATTTTTCCACCGAAAGGTGATCCATTTGCAGAAAGAAACAAATTTGCGATGGAAATTGACTTTGAACAAGAACCACCTTTATTCAAGGTTTCGGAAACCCATTTTGCAGCAACGTGGTTGTTGCATCCAGATGCACCAAAAGTTTCTTTACCTGAAGCCGTTATCACCCTTCAAAAAAATCGCGGAAAGATCAATAAATAACCATGGCAAACATGATCGATTACTCTGAAAAAGTACTCCAAGTTAAAAACCTTAAAAAATATTTTCGTGTTGGATCAGGAAAACGAAAGTTATTGATTCCTGCAGTGGATGATGTCACCCTTGATGTCTTTAAACGAGAAGTCTTTGGTGTGGTTGGAGAATCAGGCTCGGGTAAAACGACCTTAGGAAGAACAATCATTAAGCTTTATCAACCAACTGACGGCACCGTTATTTTAAATAATGTGACCATTAGCGCAGGCATACAGGGTTATCTTGAAAAAATCAAGAACATTAAAGATAAACTTAATGAAGACATCTTGAGTTTAAATCCATCAAAAATTAAAGAAATTGAACTGCGAAAACAAGCAGCGTTTAAGATCGAACTCTTAGAAGCCGAGAAAACCGAACTCATCAAGCAAAAAGATATAGAAATTAAAGCTAACTCCAAGCAGTTTGATCAATTTAGAGCTGATAATTATCAACTCAATGCGTTGATGCAAATTGACACTCAAAAGATTATTTTTGATTTTAATCAAAAAGTCATGAAATTAAAACAAGGTCTTCAGAATGAAGCCTTATTAAAATATAACAATGAAGTTAAAATCGCCAATGATAAATTAAATCACAAAATGAGCGGTTTAAAAGACTCTGCCGCCCTTGATAGTCAAACCATTGCCACACGGATTCAAGAATTAAAATTAAGTCATGCCAAACAACTTGAAACCATTAAAACTTTGTATGAACCCCAAATTCAATCGAATGCAGCTGCGATGTTAACTAAGGTTCAATTAAAGAATCAAATCAGCCAACTTTCCATTGAAAAAAATAAGCAAATATCTTCGATTAAGGCCTCATATTTGAAGCAACATTCGGCGTTGATAGAACCTAATAAAGGTGAACATCTTCAATCAATCAAAGCAATTGAAGCAAAGTTTAATAAAATGTTGAAAAAGTTAGATGACAAACTTTCACAAATAAAAAAAGATTTATCAACACGTATTTCGACGCTACCAAAACCTAAAGTCGAATTTAAAGCGACAGCTCAAAGTAATGATGACATTCATAAACTAAAGGTTGTTGCCGAACTTAACATTAAAGAACTTAGAGCTAAAATTAATGATGCGCGTCGCATCAACAGTTCTAAAGACACCCTTAAAGAATCACAAAAGATGCAAATGATCTTTCAAGATCCAATTTCATCTTTGAATCCTAGAATGACCGTCAAAGAAATTATTAGTGAAGGATTAGTGATTCAAGGAAATTTACCAAAAAAAGTCATTGAAAAGAAAGTCGAAGATGTTCTTAATTTAGTTGGTTTATCACCGGAATACGCATCCCGTTATCCTCATGAATTTTCCGGAGGTCAACGGCAACGGATTGGTGTTGCTAGAGCACTCATCATGGATCCTAATGTCATTATCGCTGACGAACCCATTTCATCCTTAGATGTCTCCATTCGTGCACAAATCATCAATTTATTGTTCGCATTAAGAGAAAAACTTGGTTTAACGATTTTATTTATTGCTCATGATTTGTCGGTGGTTAGATTCTTCTGTGATCGAATTGCAGTCATGTACAACGGTCGAGTTGTTGAGATGGCTTCTTCCGAAGAACTATTTAAAAATCCGATGCACCCATACACTATTTCTTTATTATCAGCGATTCCGCAACCAGACCCAGATTATGAAAAGAATCGTAAGAGAATCAATTATAACCCCAGACAACATCAATATAATTCTTCAACCTTACCGACACTAAAAGAAATTTCTCCTAATCACTTAGTCCTTGCCAGTGAAGCAGAATTTGAGACCATGAAAAAATCTCTTAATCAAGTACAAAAGAAAGGTGGCAAATAACGATGCAGAGGCATAAAAAAGCAATTTCTTTTGTCGCGTTACTACTAGCCTTAGCAAGCTGTAATGGATCGTCCGTGAGTAGCGAATATAATGTTTATTTTTTTACTGCAAATACGGCTGCAGTGCAAGTTGAGACCATTTTTAACCAAAAACCTGGTGAATTTATCGAAAAGCCACAAGATCCTACTCGAGATGGTTTTGACTTCTTAGCCTGGTACTTAGACCTTGAATACACAACACCATGGGTTTTTGAAACAGATCGAATGCCCCAAGAATCGATTGTATTGTATGCCAAATGGGCGCCAACCATTCGTACGATCACGTATCGACTTAATGGTGGTGAAATGGTCAATGAAAGCTATCCAACAACATTTGTGCCTGGCCAATCCTTTGTTTTACCGCAAGCCAGACGTACAGGTTTTTTATTTGCAGGTTGGTATTTTTATGATCAAATTCTTGAAGATTATCCCAATAACGAAGGTACGAAGCCAGGAGATCCTTCTTTAACCACGCTTCCTTCATCAGCATTTGAAAACATTGAATTATTCGCTCACTGGTCTGCAATTAAAGTTGTTTTAACATTAAGACCTAGTCATCCAGGTGGGACCTCTGTGGTACCAAATCCGGCCAACCGAATCGTTGCTTATGGTTCAGTTATTAATTATGGGACAAATTTTCCAGCTGATTATGGTATCGTCAATGGTCACCGATTTATGGGTTGGAATAGTAAATTAGATGGAACAGGTACTTGGTATCCTAATGGAGGCATATTCACTCGTACGCTTGCGATTACCCTGTACGGCCAATGGCAGATCGTTTAATCACACCATACAAAAGCTTTAAGAAAAAACGAGACTTTATATTAAGTCTTGTTTTTTCTTCATTGATTATTTTAATAACGCTCATCGTTTTGAACTTTTTTGTTTACCGCAACAACTCATTGATTGAGATTTCGTTAGTCTTGTTTTTAATCATCTTTATTGGCGCGTTGATCTTTGTTAGACAAATGTTATTTTCGATTAATATGTATTTACATTTCTACCGGATGATTGAAGAAAACCAACCGGCATTCACCGCCAAAGTCATGCCTTTTGAAGTTGGATTTATCAACAACTTAAAAGAATATCAATTCACTTTGGGTATACAACAAACAGATTATCAAATATTTTATCGGGTTTATCGTCGCTTACCTTGGGTTGAAAGAACCCAACCTACCCTTGTGGTGATTGTGCTTAGTCAAAACCCAACCTTAGAAATAGATTCAACCTCATTAGAGGCGGATTTAACATCAATCAAAGATAAACTCAACCATCAACCTCAGGTTCAAAATGAACTTACTTTATTAATTAAGAAGCACGAAAACTTAACTGAAGAAATCAAAGAAAAAACGCATAAAATCATTAATTTTGTCTATCAGAATCGCGCAATTGTTTCGATCCCGTGCGTTCAACTAAACGATCGCCGCATGTATGTGTTAAGACCGAAAAAATTATATCCAAATAAGTATTACTATGTCTTAATTAAATTGCTATATTATTTAACAGAAGCTGATGAAATGTTATGAACGAACCGATAGATAAGAAACTAATCAAAAAACAAAAGAAAGAAACGAAAAAACAAATCCTAGTTTTTCTTATCTTCAATCTTTTCATTCTAATCATCACCATGGGTTTTTCTTTATGGTGGCAAAATGAGTTCAGCTTGAAATCCATCGCGGATGGTATTTGGCTAGTTTTTTCAATTCAACTAACGATGGCTTGGTCTTTTTTTGTATATAATCGCAATATATTTACCCCCCTTCTTCACGGAGGTAAAACCTTCTTCTTGTTGTTTGTTGGAAGAAAGCCTAAAGAAGACTTTTACACCGCGTATACAAAAGTTCAAGAAAACCCTGTCCCTAATTTTGTTATTTTAACTTCGACAATCTTTGCTATCAGTGTTTTATTGATAGCGATTGTGATGAACATTCTGTTTTATCAAGGCGTGCTTTAATATGGCGTTAAATCATAGATTTGATGAAAACAATGTTGATTTCATTCAAGGTTTAAAATATGAACTTG
>JBIIZK010000076.1:0-4039 GCA_044346305.1 Bacilli bacterium | reverse complement strand
TAATCCTAAAATCATCATGGATTTAGCAGCTACCTTTCCCATTGATACCATTATTCTTAATCAAAATTATCGATCCACCAAACCGATTCTTGACCTTGCCAACCGCTTAATTGATCATAATCAACATCGTGTTAAAAAAGATTTATTCACCGAACTTATCGATGGTCAACCAGTGACGCATCAACGATTTTTTAATCGCGATGAAGAAGCGCATGCGGTTATTCAATCCATTCGTCGCTATCTTCAGCAAGGTAAACAAGCCAAAGATATCGCCATTCTTTATCGGGCGAACTATTTAACATTGCCTTTTGAAAAAGCACTGACACGCGAGCAACTACCTTTTCGAATTTTTGGTGGGATGAGGTTTTATCAACGTCAAGAAATCAAAGACGCGATTGCATACTTTAAATTAATTCTCAATTCAAAAGATGATTTGTCATTTGAACGAATCATCAATGTCCCTCGTCGAGGAATTGGTGATGTGACATTTCATCAGTTAAAATCGATTGCTTCAAGTCGAAACTTATCTTTGTATGAGGCAAGTTTAGGTTTGGATATGTTTCCAGATGTCAGCAGTAAATTAAAAGTTCAACTGAAACCGATGATGGAAACAATAGAAAAATATCGGGTTCGATTACAGACTGATGGCATCGACATTCGCCTGGAAGTGGAAGCCTACTTACAAGAACTTGGCTACATCAAAAGTTTACAAGTAAGTGAAGAAGAAGATCGCATCGAAAACCTGTATACTTTGTTTGATGACTTAGAAGAGTTTTTACAACGTAATGATGAACCGACCTTTACACAGTACTTAGAAAATATTTCTTTAATGTCTAGCCAAGATGACATCGTTGAAGAAAATTTTATTTCACTCATGACTGTACACACGGCGAAGGGATTGGAGTTTGACCACGTGTTTGTCATTGGTTTGAACGAAGGTGTTTTTCCCTCGATGCGAACATTGGATGATGATGCTTATTTAGGTTTAGAAGAAGAACGTCGTTTGTGTTATGTTGCTTTTACTCGAGCTAAAAAAACATTATCGCTTACATGTGCAAGTGACTTTTCTTTTGTGATTGGTGGGAATTTAATTCCATCACGTTTTTTTAAAGAGGCTGGCTTGACCTTTCAATCATCCTACCGAGATCCTTATACCCCTCCAACAACCATGGTGACAAGCCACCCTTCACGCTTGGGTGTTGTCCATGCAGCGACGACTGAAATTGCGGTTGTATCAAAAGGTAAAATTGAATGGAAACTTGGCGATGCCTGTGTTCATGAAAGTTTTGGTCAAGGAAAGGTGAAGACCATTATCTCGAGCGATATTATTGAAATTGCCTTTGATTCACCATCTCAAGTTAAAAAACTTGTTGCCCAACATCCTAAATTAAAAAAGGTAGAATAAAGTCATGGATATCGAACAACGGATTCAACGACTAAGAAGTTTATTAAACCAATACAACCATGAGTATTATGTTTTAAATCAATCCACCATCGACGATGCAACGTATGATCAATTGATGCAAGAGTTAATCACTTTAGAAAAAGCCAACCCTGAATTTGCTTCTCTACATTCTCCTTCCCTCCGTGTTGGTGGTGCGGTTCAAGCTTCATTTAAAAAAATTACTCACGCGCGGATGATGCTTTCATTGGCGAATGCTTATGATATTCATGATCTGATGAACTTTGATCGCCGCGTCAAAGAAGGCTTGCATCGGACTGATGTCATCCCTTATGTTTGTGAATTAAAAATTGATGGCCTCGCCATCAGCATTGAATACCGTCAAGGCAAGATGGTGTATGCAGCAACCCGTGGCGATGGTGAAGTAGGGGAAGATGTCACCCAAAACATCAAGACAATCAAATCGATTCCTTTAACGATTCCTGATGAACGAACCATTGAAGTCAGAGGGGAAGTCTTGATGACGCGATCCGTGTTCAATCAATTAAATCAAGAAAGACAACATGCAGGTGAACCACTCTTGGCCAATCCAAGAAATGCTGCCGCAGGTTCGATTCGCCAATTGGATACTGCCATGACGGCATCTCGGCAATTGGATTGCTATCTTTATTATGTGGTGAATGCGACCGAGTTAGGCATGCGCACCCATCAAGAAGCCTTAGCTTTTTTGAAAAAACAAGGATTTAAAACCAATCCAGAAACCAAACAACTCAATGGCATTGATCAAGTGATTCAATACATTGAATCTTATCAAAACCGACGTGGGTCGCTTGCTTATGATACGGATGGGATTGTGGTTAAAGTGAATACATTATCAGATCAGCCAATCTTAGGATATACAGCGAAAACTCCTCGGTGGGCAGTGGCGTATAAGTATCCACCTGAATTGGTTGAAACCACATTAGAACAAGTGATCTTTACCGTTGGCCGGACAGGGAAAATTACCCCCAATGCCGTATTAACTCCGGTGATCGTTTCTGGCAGCATGATTGCAAGAGCGACCCTTCATAATGAAGATTTTATGATGGTAAAGGATTTACATCTTGGCGACCGCGTCTTAATTCGAAAGGCAGGAGAAGTCATTCCTGAAGTTGTTCAAGTGCTCCCATTGAAACGTTCTGTTGATGCTCATCAAGTCTTGATGATCAAGCATTGTCCGGCTTGTGGATCAGCATTAGTTCGGGTTGAGGCAATGCATTTTTGTATGAATGAAGGATGCAGTGCTAGACAAGTTGAAGGCATTATTCATTTTGCATCCAAGGTTGCCATGGACATCAAAGGCTTAGGCGAAAAAATCATTGAAGAATTAGTGCAACTTGGTTTTATTCGCTCAATCCCAGATTTGTATCGACTGCACGAAAAGAAACATGAATTACTTTTATTAAATGGTTATTCTGATAAATCAGTTCGGTTAATTACTAACGCAATTGAGGACAGTAAACAACGAAGCCTCGAAAAATTATTGGTTGGTTTAGGGATTAAAGAAGTCGGAGAAAAAACCGCAAAAATGCTTGCCAAACGTTTTCTCACATTGCAAGCTTTATCGAAGGCGACCGTGGATGAATTGCTTGCCTTAGCCGACACAGGACCTGTTGTTAGTGATGCACTCATTCAATATTTTAAAAATCCAAAACATCAAGCGATCATCTCGGAATTAACGTTGCTTGGGGTTAACCAAACCTACTTAGGTATTAACACCAGCAAACCCACTTTCTTCTCTGGAAAGACGGTTGTTATCACTGGTTCATTCCAATCCTACGATCGACCAACATTAACTTCTTTGCTCGAATCGATGGGCGCAAAAGTAACCTCAAGTATCTCTAAGCATACGCACATGCTTATCTGTGGAGAGGATGCTGGCAGTAAATTGGAAAAGGCAGAAAGCCTTGGTGTTGCCGTCATCCTTGAACCAAGACTACTCGCCATGCTCAAAGAAGAAAAGGTATAATAAATTCGATGAAAAAAATTGATAAAGCATTATTAATCGATGCCAGTACTCGCTTAATGTTTGTGATGACCGATCAACAATATGAGGTCTTGATCAATGAGTTTGATATTCTCCTCAAACAAATGGCATTGATTGGAAAGATTGATGGTGTAGACGCGTTGACACCGATGACGTTTCCAATTCATGTTAAAGGTCTTGGGCTCAGGGCCGATGACATTGGGCAAACCTTAACACAACAAGAAGCAACCAGCAATGCGCATCACGTCAGTGAAGGGCAAATGAAATTACCCAAGGTGGTTGGTTAACATGCACATTCTTGATGGCACCATTGTTTCTATTCATGACGCATTAATCAAGAAACAAACGACCCCACTTGAGCTGGTTCTTGAAGCGATTCGTCGCGCCAAAGCTGATGCTTATCATAGTTTTGAAATGATTACGGAAGCACAAGCAATTGCCCAAGCCAAAACGTTAACAGTTCCGGAAAAAGACAACATGTTTTGGGGAATTCCATTTGTCTTAAAGGATAATTTTTCAACCAAAGGATTAGAAACCACTGCTGGTAGTAATATTTTAAATGGGTATATTCCTTTGTTTGACGCGACGGTGTACCAACGATTAAAAGATGC
>JBIIZK010000075.1:0-4091 GCA_044346305.1 Bacilli bacterium | reverse complement strand
ATATTGTTGCTATTAGCGTCGACAAGGTTCCATCCAGCATATCTTAATGTGATCTGATCAGAACCATTGCCACCACAAGCGGCAAGCAATAAAACAAGTAAACCCGTCGAAGTCATTAGTTTGCGATTCATTGATGCTCCTCCATGGAACGTATCGAAACGTTTCGAGTCCTTAGTTATTGAAGAATAATTCATGACATACGTCGCTCTATCATGTGTTATATTCAAAACCACAGGGCTAATTTCGATCTATTTATATTTTAATGAAAACGCTTTCATTTTTCAAGCGTTTATTGATAAGAGTGGTTTTACGGCCTGATCAGTTCATTTTCCGAACCAAATAAGGATTTCTCGTTCTACACTTTCTGGAGAATCCGATGCATGAATGAGATTTTTAAGCATTCGATGCTCTTTCATTGATAATTCCATGGTATCTCGACCAAATTGCCCTCGAATAGTGAAATCTTCTGCCTTTGCTGGGTCAGTAGGACCAATCAATTTTCGAACAGTTTCAATTGGGTTTCCTTTGGGGTGGGTTGCAACAATAATCCAAACAAGTTTTTGGTCAAATTCATCGAGAATAGCTTGTTCTATATAATTAAGTTTCAGTCGATCAATGACATCTTGATAATGAGAGATAATTTGAGTTTTGGTTACAATCACTTTTTTCATTCTTAAGACAATTAAACCACTTGCCCTTAGCTGATCAAGAATTTCTTCTCCTAAGTGCCGTTCAATAGCGTCCGGTTTAATGAGAATGAAGGTGCGGTGTTGCATACGCAATTCTCCTTTTCTTATATTTTAACAAAAGAACATAAAAATACTAATCTTGTTTTAAAAATGTGAACGCTAATAAAATAACTGAAACAAACAAAAACGCATATCCTATTAGAATTAAATAAAAGGGTTCATTCAAAACCCCTTGTTCATCAACATAAGATGGAGACACCGCAAATAAAAAGAAAGAAAGAATACTGAGTGCTAAAGGAATGAGGAATACCTTTTTAAACTTCATACTATAAATATTAGCACTATTGATAATTATGAACATGGTTGAAGCGATAGAAAAATTCCAAAGAAAGTTAGTCATCACCAAACGACCTGCGACCGTGATGTATTATCAATTCTATTTTGGATTGATGAAAAAATATATCGGAAACATAAGTGTAGAAAACTTGAATGAAGATGTGATTCTAGGGTTTATTGTCAGTTTAAAAAACAATCATCCAAATATGAAGAATATAACGATTAATAAAGCATTATCTGCATTAAAAACAACCGTAAAATATGGGGCTAATCTATCGATTCAATTCATGAAATTATCAGAGAGTAAAACGTTGATTCCTTTAATCTCATTAACGACGATTGACCGGTTGCTAAATGGGATGAAAACTAACTTAAATAAACCCGTTAAATTAAGAAACTATTTGATTGTAAAGATTTTGTTAGAAACCGGATTAAGGATGAATGAGTTAATTCATCTTGAGAAAAAACATGTTGATTTCTCCACCCAAACGATCCTTGTAGAAATGACCAAAACTCATGCTCACCGAATCGTGTGTTTTCGTGAAGAGACGGAAAAAGATCTTCAAACTTGGATGAGTTTACACTCCTATGTCCCTCATTTGTTTTATAACCTCATCAATAAAAAGCGAATGACGACTGCTTCAATTGAATCCTTGTTTTATCAGTTAAAAAAAAGGTATCAAATCCAAGACAATATTACCCCACATAAATGGCGACATACATTTGCAACTTCTTTTTTAAGAAAAGGTGGTGATTTAGAAACCTTACGAATGTTACTTGGACACTCAAACTTAAAAACAACGCAAAAATATTTACATTTAAATCATCAAGATATTCGGAAAACATATCAAGCGATTATGAATCAGAAATAAAGATTATTTCTTAATGGAAGGAATTTTACAAACGGTTCTGCGGATGCTAAATAAAATCCAAACAAATCCAATAATGATTAATAGTAAAGAAATAAGCTTGTACGGTAAACCTGCAAAAGGCAAAACTGCCACGGAAAAAGATATCCCAATCGCGGCAAAAAAAGAAATCACACAAGGGGTGCATCCATAGGTTAGAATGCCAAATAAGACTGAAGCAAAGGATAAATTAGATCCATTTGATTCTCGACCTGAAAAATCAAATTGGGCACTGGTTAATCCCATCATTGCCATCGATAAGCTTGCCATCAATAAATTAATACCAATATTTACCAACGGTAAAAAAGAACCATAAGTTAAAGCCATCTGTGAATAACTTATATTAAACGAATCAATTAATGTATAGATGCCAAGAAAGAAAAAGAAATAAAATGCATTTAGCATTAGGAATCTAGGAGTTGTTTGTTTTTTTAAGACATAAATTAACATAAAATTTATTTTATCTAAACTAATGCCAAAAGACAACTAGGAAACCCGATATTTTTTCGCCAAGCCACCTTTGGACGTTTCCCGATATTTTCGGTCCATATCTTTTCCAGTTTGATACATCGTATCGACAATCAGATCAAAAGAAATTTTACGACTATCGGCAATCACAAACGCTAATTGGGCAGCGTCCATTGCGCGTAATGCTGCCATCGCGTTTCGTTCGATACAAGGAATTTGAACATACCCTTGGATTGGATCGCATGTTAACCCTAAATGATGCTCCATAGCGACTTCTGCTGCATATTCAATTTGACTAAGATTCATATCAAGTAAATAGGCATAGGTGGCTGCTGCCATAGAGCAAGCACTCCCAACTTCTGCTTGGCAACCAGCTTCAGCGCCAGAAATAGACGCATTGTGTTTAATTAAATTGCCAATGATACCGCCGACCGCTAAACCTTCTAAGACTTTAGATTCCCCAATATGATCGCGATCAACAACATACTTTAATAAAGCTGGCATGGTGCCACTTGCCCCACATGTAGGTGCAGTCACGACCAATCCACCAGCGGCATTGACTTCATTGACTGCAAAAGCATAAGCACTGATTAATCGATTTTGATGAACTTCTGGTGTTGTTTGTGTAAACACCGCTTGATGTAACGTTTTAGCCTTACGGGCAACTTTTAAAGTTCCAGGTAAAACCCCTTCGGTTTGAATGCCTTCGAGGATGGTTTGTTGCATTTGTTGCCAAATCGTTTTTAAAAATGGCCAAATACTAGGACCTTCAAATTTTTCGACATATTGAGGTAAGGTGAGTTTTTCTTCTTGGCAATAACGAATAATGTCCATTAATTTATGATGGGGATAAATCAGTTTTGGGGCCTGCCAATGAGGATCATCGATTTGATAAGCACCACCGCCTAATGAGACAACCCGACGTTGAATGGTTTCATTTGGAATGGATAATCTCACATCAAAAGTGTTTGGATGTTTGGTTTTGGTTAGCTTATCAAAAATAACTTCACAAGGAATAGGAGAAAACGCCTCTATGATAACCTTATCGGTTAAATGCCCTTTGCCTGTGAAGGCAAACGATTCATAAAGTGTTACCACAGCTTTGGTGGCACTTGGATAATGTTGTTTTAAAAATAAAGAAGCATTGCCAGGTGCTACAGCATGGGAACTACTTGGTCCATGACCGATGCGATAAAGTTCTTTTAAGCTTTTCATGATGGTTAGGAATTAAATCTAAGAAAAAACATCGTATTGGACAATTTCCCACAAATTGCCATATAAATCTTTAAACTGAGCGCGTTCCCCATAAATTTCTTTGGTGATTGGTTTTGTAAAAACAACCCCATTATTTGTCAATGATCGAACGACATTCTTGAGATCTTGAGTGGAAAGAACGATCAAGGGTCGTGATCCATTTTGCTTTCCAATGAGTTTTTTTTCTTCCTCAATTAATGGTTCATGCAAGAGAATTTGAACAGGAGATTGGATATCTGGAGCGATTTTAACCCAACGACGAGTCGTCGTCATCAAAATGTCTTCAATCAAGGTAAACCCTAAAGTCTTCGTAAAATATTTAATTGCGTCATCATAGCGAGAAACAAATAAAGTGACAATGTGTAATTTTAAATCCATATGCCTTTATTTTAACAAGATAAAATTTGCTTTTAAAGGGTTATTTTTGGAAACTCGC
>JBIIZK010000073.1:0-4125 GCA_044346305.1 Bacilli bacterium | reverse complement strand
CCTAGTGCTAATTATGTCTACATAGCAAATATGTTGAATGGGATGACGGATGAAGCTAAGTTACGGGGTTATCAATTAACCCTCTTTGTCACAAATAAATCAAAAGAAGATGCCTTGCAAGTCGTTGAAAAAGTCATCACTTCTCACGTTGATGGTGCGATTATTTTTGATGATGAATTGGACGTTGAAGATATTAATAAACTTGCAAGTTACAAAATTCCACTTGTGGTGATTAACAATCTTGTTAAAGGTGAAAAATTAGTTTCAATTAATTTTGATTATGAAAAGAAAATCAAAGAAGTCATTCAACAGTACTTTAAAAAGGGAAGTAAGAAGATGTATTTCCTTCACCTCCACCATTCTGGACGGTTACTTGAACGAATTGAAAAATCTTTCATTGATGCTCATATTAAGGCTGGCAAAAATTACGGGGTATTTTCAATTGAAGACTCTTATCGGCAAACGTACAGTGATTTTATGGATATTTTCAAATCGACAAAATCAGGGTATTTTTTAGCTTATCGCGATTCATTAGCCGCAGCGGTAATTAATGCAGCGATTGATTCTGGGTTAAGAGTCCCCCAAGACGTTGAGGTCTTATCGATTATCGGAACCAAATATGTTTCAATTATTCGCCCGCAGCTTTCTAGTTTACATTTAGATTTAAAAGAAGTTGGTTCTAAATCAGTGATGATGCTATCTGGCTTATTAACTGATGAACAAAAGGAGAAGAATGTCGAGTTTGAATCTACTTTTGTCAAACGCGCCAGTACTTTATTTTAATTATGATGAACATTTTTCAAGAGCTTCAACAACGAGGTTTAATTAAAGACGTTTCTAACGTAGAAGAAATTGCCTCACTATTAGGATCACCTACAACGATTTACGCTGGATTTGATCCATCTGCGATATCCATGCATTTAGGTAACTTTGTTCAAATTTCTATTTTGATGCGTTTGCAAAAAGCTGGGCATCGCATCATTGCCGTGGTTGGTGGTGCCACAGGGATGATTGGGGATCCTTCAGGAAAGAGTAAGGAAAGAAATTTACTCAATACTCTTACCTTGAAAGAAAACACAGCAAGCATCAAAAGACAACTTGAGAAATACCTAGATTTTTCGAATCCAAGTAAAGGCATGGTTGTAAATAATGTTGATTGGTTAGGCCAATTATCCATGATTGATTATCTCAGAGACTTTGGTAAGCATTTTCCTATTAATTACATGCTTGCAAAAGACGTCGTTGCAAACCGCTTAGAAACTGGTTTATCTTATACAGAATTTTCATATATGTTATTACAATCGATGGATTTCTTACATCTTTATCAACAACAAAGTTGCCGATTACAATTTGGTGGTAGTGATCAATGGGGAAATCTAACAAGCGGACTTGAATTAATTCGTAAGGTCATTGGACCCGATGCGAAGGCTGGTGTTTTTTCAACCCCTTTAATCACAAGAAATGATGGTAAAAAGTTTGGTAAGTCAGAAGATGGAGCATTATTTCTTGATGCGAATCTGACTTCACCTTATGCGATTTATCAATACTTTTATAATGTCACGGATGAAGATGCAATCAAATATTTAAAGGTTTTTACCTTCTTTGATCTTGCCACGATTGCTTCAATTGAACAAGATCATCAACACCAATTGGGGCAACGGATTGCTCAAAAGCGATTAGCAGAATCCGTGGTGCAAACTCTTCATGGAGTTAGCGCACTTCAAGAAGCAAAAATGATGTCAGAAGTTCTGTTTACAGGTCAATTTAAATCATTAAAAGAATCACAATTGTTAGCAGTATTAGGTGGTTTAAAGCAAACACTTTCAACGAATATTCTCTTGGAAGACGCATTGATTCAAACAAAAGCCGCATCCAGCAAGCGTGAAGCAAGAGAATTTATTTCTGGACAATCCATTACCATCAATGGTGAGGTTATTAATCAACTTACCTATACGCTAGATCCTAAACTCGCCTTGTTTGGAAAATATTTTGTTCTAAGGCGTGGCAAAAAATTATACGTACTCATTGAACTTCAATAATTAAAAAAGCTTGGTGGAATAACCAAGCTTTTTAAATTTAAATAGAGATGAATTACAACAAGCGGTTATAGTATTCAACGATTTGGGCTTCGTTGATGTCTTGAGATAATTCTTTACGTTCTGGATAACGTGAGAAGACGCCAGACAACTTTTCTTTGTCGACGGTGACATAGGCAAGTGTTCCTGCATTGCTGGTTAAGGAAGCCTTAATCGCAACTAAGTTCTTGCTCTTTTCACCGACAGCAATAACATCATTCACTTCACAAAGATAGCTAGGAATGTCAATTTTTGCTCCGTTAACGGTGATATGACCATGATTAACAAGCTGTCTAGCTGCTTTACGAGTTTTTCCGAACCCTAAACGGAAGACAAGATTGTCTAAGCGTGATTCCAAGATTTGCATGAAGCGAGTCCCGGTAACTTCTTTACTCTTTAAGGCGATTAAGAAGGTCCTGCGGAATTGGCGTTCATTGACACCATAAGTAAAGCGAAGTTTTTGCTTTTCTAAAAGTTGCTTCCCGTATTCGGAAGGTTTCTTTTTTCTGCCTTGGCCATGTTGACCAGGACCATAAGGACGTTTTGCTAATTCCTTACCTGTTTCTAAAGTCGAAAATCCTAAGCGACGCGAACGTTTCCAATCTGAGCCACGAAATCTCATGAGATATGTGATCTCCTTTCTTTATTGCAGACATAAAGCTAGGTACATGTTCCACGCTTCGGATGCTAAGAATCATTTCGCCTATAAGCTTAGGTTACTTTGTTCCAATGGTCTTAGCGGTCGGACAAGCGGTACATGCATGCTTTGACATGCTTAGATACTATACAAAAATAAGGGGGTGATGTCAATCATCGCACCATGAATGAATATGCTATATTAAAGTTATTAAACCTATGTTGTTTATAAAAAAACCATTTCAAGAATTAGAAAAGCGATATCAAGACACCCATGCCCTTTTTTTTGTGCAAGCGGAAGCTATTTATCATCGTTTAGAAAAGATATCAAAGCATAATTTGGAATATTTCAGCTATTTTGAAAATATTTCAAAAACTCACGAAATGATTAAACAAGAACTCGATAGCAAAGCAAAAGATCAACTTGCAAAATTAAGTATTTACGTTAAAGACAACCAAGGTAAAGCTTTTAATGCGTTGTATCAACCGACAAGAATTACCCTTGATGTCTTTGAAAGTGCAGTCAAGAAACTCATGGCCGAATTAACCATGATCATGAAACCAGAAGAAGACACGAAAATACAAATATCCGAAGTAAAGGAATTGATTCGTCATCTACGGACAGAATATTTTGGGAAGATCAATCAACTTAATCTTGTTGAGCCTCAGTTCAATAATTTATTTAAATACGTGGATGACCAAGTTAATTTTATTGATCAAAAAATGGATGCTGGAGAATATGATGATATTCAACAGATGATTGCCAAAATCACCAAGGCGATAAAAAAGATCTTAGGTTTAATGAATGATTTACCGCGAATTTGCGTGCTACTTTCCAAAGTCATTCCAGAAAAAATAAACAACCTCATTGATGGGTCGGAAGCGATGAATAAGCAAGGTTATGCAATGCATCATTTGTTAATTAAAGATACCATTCACAAAGCTCAAGATGAATTGGAACGAATGCAGGCAAGGATTGCCGTTTTTGATATTTTATCCATGGAAACGCAATTAAATAGCATTGGTGAAAAACTCGAAGCTTTTTATCCTCTTTTTGAAAAAGAAAAAGAAGCAAAACTTATCTTTGATAAGGATTATGAATCCACGTATGAAGCGGTCAACAATCTAGAAAAGCGTTTTTCAAAATTAAATGCTGGTTTACCAAAAATTAAAGATATCTACGTCTTGGAACATCAACGACTTGCGGATGTGGATCTAATTAAAGATTTAATTTCACGTTTAAATCAAACAAAACGCGGCTTAGATACATTGGTTTTAGCAGGAACCAAACAACCCTATACTTTACAAGTTGAAAAAATCACTATCCTAAAAAAAGAAGCGGAAATAGGAGAACAAAAATTAGATGCGTTCACTCGTTACTTATCGTCATTAAAAACTCAATCTCAAGAAGCAT
>JBIIZK010000072.1:0-4155 GCA_044346305.1 Bacilli bacterium | reverse complement strand
AAATCTATCCCAGTGAACTCAATTTCCTCAGCGACTTCTGTGGAAAAGCCAAAAGAAGCAACCCCTACCATTAAAAAACCTACTCCAGTTCAAGAAGCATCAAAAATCACTGTGGTTCGAACAACAAAAACTTTAGAAGAACTTGAAAAAGAACTCGATCAACAAAAGGCAAGAACTCCTAAACCAGAACGCTTTGATAAAAAGAAAAAGCCATTCAAACGTAAAGAACGTGATGACAAACCATTTACACCATCTATTGGCGCAAGCCCAGAATCTTTAAATCCAGCTAATTTTATGAAAATTTACGATGATGAAACCGTAGCTCCAGCAGCCGCTGTTACCACACCTGTTGTAGAAGAAACCGAAGTCGAAGTTGAGGACTTTGATGAATACTACGAAGAAGAAAAATAGCAGCCCAATTCGTCGGTGTTTGGTTACGGGTGAACAATTACCCAAACAAACATTGCTTAGAATTGTTCTAACACCTCAAGGGGATTTGGTCATTGATCCTTCTGGAAAACTTAACGGTCGCGGTGCTTATTTAAAAAAAGATATCGACCTCATTGATCGTTTAAAGAAAGGTCAGTTTTTAAAAAAACAGTTTGCTATGGACGTCTCTGATGATTTCTATGATCAACTCAAAAAGGCTCTCAATGAATAGTCCTTGGTTACAACATCTTCACTTCGTGATGAAAGCGAATGCTTATTTAACGGGTGAACTTGCATTACGAGCTTTATCTCAGAAACAAGTCTATTACGCAATTATTGCCACCGATACCTCAGTTTCCCATCAGCAAAAGTTAATTGAACGATTAACTTACTATAAGATTCCTTATCGAATCTTTCTTGATAAGAAAACCATGAATATGCTTACCAAAAAAGAACAAGTCGTGATGATTGCAATTACCAACGCTCAGCTTGCCAAAACGTTAAAAACAAAGGAGTTCACAAATGAAAAACAAACCACAGATTCGTCAAGAGAATACCCAGGGGAACCTAGGAAAGACTGAAGTTGCTAAAATCACTGGTGATGTCTTTTTATACAATGAACCCATGACACTAGCTGCTTTTGCAGCAAAATTAAATAAACCAGCTCCTGAAATCGTTAAGTTTCTGTTTTTGAATAAGAAAATGATTACGATGAATGCAATGATCGATGACGAAACGATTGGATTAGTTTGTCTTCATTATGGTCTAGATTTTAAAAAAGAAAAATTAGTCGCTGCTGAAAATATTGAAGATTATTCGATGGATGATGATGCCAAATCATTACAAGAACGAGCCCCTGTTGTCACGATCATGGGACACGTTGATCACGGGAAAACAACCTTGATTGATGCCATTCGCAGCTCCAATCTTGCTGAGAAAGAATTTGGTGGTATATCCCAAGCAATTGGTGCTTATCAAAGAGAATTTAAAGGGAAGAAAATTACTTTTATTGATACACCAGGACACGCTGCCTTTACAGCAATGAGAAGTCGAGGAGCCAAGGTTACGGATATTGTTATCCTCGTGGTTGCTGGCGATGATGGAGTAATGCCACAAACCAAAGAAGCCATCGATCACGCGATGGCAGCAGATGTTCCTATCATTGTTGCTATTAACAAAATGGACAAATCAACAGCCAATGCAAAAAGAGTGAAAGATGAATTGATGAAACTCAACATTATCGCTGAAGAATTTGGTGGAGAACATATCTTTGTTGAAATCTCAGCCAAAGCTAAAACTGGCATTGATGAATTGTTAGAAAATATTCTATTAATTGCTGAAGTTAAAGAATTAAAAGCAAATCCTAATCGGTATGCTTCTGGTACTGTCTTGGAGGCCGTCCTAGATAAACATGAAGGACCCCGCGCGACTTTACTCATTGAAAATGGAACATTGAATGCATCAGACTACCTGGTGGTCGGAAGTGTTTATGGAAAAGTTCGCCGGATGACCAATGAATATCATAAAGCCCTTAAATTAGCGTTGCCTTCAACACCTGTTGAAGTCATTGGTTTGAACGAAGTTCCGATTGCTGGAGAATCTTTCATGGCCTTCCCCAATGAAAAACAAGCAAAAGAAATTGCTGAAAAACGCCAACTCGCAAAAAAAGAAACCTCGAGACAATCCAACAATGCAAACTCCATTGAAGCGTTAAATGAAAAACTTAATTCCGGTGACATGCAAGGAATTAACCTAATTATTAAAACTGACAACACTGGCTCGTTAGAAGCAATTAAGTCGTCTTTAGAAAAGTTATCTGCGGAAGGCGTTAAATTAAAAATTATCAGAAGTGATATTGGTTCAATTACCGAAACAGACTTAATGTTGGCATTATCATCCAAAGCCTTAATCTATGCTTTCAATATAAAACCAGATGGTTCTATTCAACAAAAAGCTAACGAACTCAAGGTTGATATTCGTTTGCACCGGATTATTTATGCGCTTCTTGAAGAAGTGGAAGCAATGATGAAGGGCAAAATTAAGATCAAAATGGTGGAAAAAATGCTTGGTCAATTTGAAATCCGCCAAATTTTTAAACTAACTAAAGCTGGCGTCGTTGCCGGTGGGATGGTCACCACGGGTATGATGATGAACCAAGCGATGATTCGGCTATTGAGAAACGGTGGCATTGTCCATGAAGGTAAAATCAGTTCCTTAAAAAGAATGAAGGATGAAGTCAAAGAAGTAAAAACGGGTTTTGAATGTGGGATCGCAATTGAAAACTATCATGAAATGAAAGTTGGCGACATTATTGAAGCCTTCCAAATGATTGAGGAAAAGAAATGAGTCATCGCCAATCTCGCGTGAATGCAACAATTGTCAAACATATCACGGATATCATTCAGTTTTCAGTGAATAATCCTAACCTTGGATTCGTCACAGTCACCGATGCAAACATTACCCCTGATCATACATATGCAAAAATCTATGTGTCTTTTATGGGTGCAGAAGATAGTTTAAAGCAGCTCGAAATATTAAAAAAATCAAAAGGGTTTATTCGTACTGAATTAGCCCAAAGAATGGATATTTATAAAGTCCCTGAATTGGCATTCTTCTTAGATGACACCTTTGAAAAAGCAGAGAAGTTAGAAAAAACGCTTGCAGAAGCTAAAGCAAAATTTAAAAAGTAGATCTCTTTAACTTTTTCTCCATCGCAATGTGTTCAATATTAGCTTCGATAAAAAGCTTTCCTTTGGATTGATAACCTAGTTTCTGATAAAAAACCTCGAGATGTTTTTGGGCGTGTAAGACAATGTGTACTTCTGGATAAATCCCTAAAAGGTACTGATCAAACCATTGCAGAAATTTTTTACCATAACCTTGCCGACGATATGTTTTTAAAATCGCGATTCGACCAGGATGGATATGGCCTTGATCATCTTTATAGTAGCGCATGGTCCCAACGGGAACGTGGTCTAAAAATAAAAGGAAAGAAACACTTATGGCATCACTCCCATCAAATTCATCATCAATGGGAATCTGTTGTTCCTCAACGAAAACTTTATAACGAAGATAGGCAACTGTCATGCCTTCATAAGCAGTGGTCACCATTTTAACTTTTAGAGGCGAATTCGTGACGTTAAATAAATGTGGTAATGACATGGCGCTCAGTAACTTCCTTTCAATAATGTTATTATGTCATAGGAATTAAACACATGGATGGCATTTATTTATTAAACAAACCCACAGGGATTACATCACGGGATCTTGTTGATGGCTTAGGTCATAAATTTTCCACTAAAAAAGTAGGTCATACTGGAACTTTAGATCCTTTCGCTGATGGTTTAATGATTTTAACCGTTGGAAAAGCAACCAAAGCAGGCATGTTTTTAGAAGCATTGGATAAGCGTTACGAAGCAACCCTTTTATTAGGTAGTAAAACCGACACCGGAGATTTAACGGGTACTGTTACGGAAACATCGCCACTGATAGATTTATATGACCAATATGTCAATGATACATTAGAGTCTTTTTTAGGTGAACAAACCCAAATCCCACCGATGTATTCTGCGATCAAACAAAATGGTGTTCCTTTATATGAACTTGCTCGAGAAGGAAAAACAGTTCCTCGTGAACCTAGAAAAATTACCATTCATGAAATGAAATTGATTACGTTATCAAAAGACACCATTAAGTTTTCGGTAAAATGTTCGAAAGGTACATATA
>JBIIZK010000007.1:0-14833 GCA_044346305.1 Bacilli bacterium | reverse complement strand
CGCGACTTTTTCAAGTTCTTCAAATCCACCAGCAAATGGAACCAACATGTGACCAGCTTCTTCAGAGCTATGCTTTAATTGATGATTGGAAATAAAAGCAGCACCGATGCCAGTTGAAATAGTGATAAAGTAACTAGAGTTTAAAGGTTTACCAAAACCTAAATTTCCCTCCGCAATCGCCGCCATGACCGCATCATTTTTGATGACAACTGGTAAGCGATACGCTGTTTCTAAAAACGATTTTAATGGCACATTGCGAATACCAATATTTGGCAAGATATCAATCCCACCTAAGGTATCGACACGACCAGGTACACCACATGCAATTGCTTTTACTTTGGGATGTTTAATGAGCAATTGGTCAATGATGTTTTTAACCTCTTTTAAAAATGAATTCACATCGTTTAAAGGCGTAGGGAGTATTTTAACATCAAGCAATTTATATTGATCATTAACGACCGCGCCGCGCAAATTTGTTCCACCGATATCAAGGGCAATCACAACGTTCATAACTTTTCTTCTTTTATATCTTTTAATGTAAGAATTTTCATAAAGTTGGTGGAACCAACACCAGTTGGAACCCCGCCAGTAAGAAGAATATTTGCTCCAGGTTTTAAACCAATTTGTCTCGCCTTTAAAATAGCAAACACTTCCATGTCTTCGATAAATTGAGGCAATGCTTTTGCGTGAAATCCATAGACACCCCAGACTAAACCTAAAGATAAAACAGTTTCTCGTCGATCACTGATTGCAAAAATTGGACATACTGGTCTTGCTTTTGCAATTCGACGGGCAGCCCCACCAGTTTCTGTAAAGGTGACAATTGCTTGGGCATTAATTAATAGTGCCGTATTGGCAACGGAGTTTGCAATAGCATCTGAATTTACTTTTTTACTACTATCATAGGCTTGATTAGACATGCCAAGATAATCTAATTCTCGTTCCATCGTTTGAGCGATTTTAGCTTGCATTTGAACGGACTCAACTGGGTATTTTCCACTTGCAGATTCAGCAGAAAGCATGACCGCATCAGTACTTTCTAAGATTGCATTAGCCACGTCTGAGACCTCTGCTCTCGTTGGTCTTGGCATGTTGACCATGCTATCTAACATTTGCGTTGCGGTGATGACAGGTTTGCCAACTTTACGGCATAAAGAAACTATTCTTTTTTGAACAATAGGAACTTGCTCAGCAGCTATTTCAACACCTAAATCTCCTCGGGCTACCATAATGCCATCAGCGACTTCTAAAATTTCTTCGAGATTACTAACCCCTTCTGGATTTTCAATTTTTGCGATAATTTGAATATTAGGTTTACCATATTTTTCAACAATCGCACGAATGTCTAAAATATCCTGTTTTCTCCTTGTAAAACTAGCAGCGATATAGTTAACATCGTGCTCGCAACCAAATTTAAAATCAGCCTCATCTTGAGCAGAAATAAAAGGCATCGATAATCGAGCAAATGGAGCATTCATCCCTTTTCGATTTTTAATGGTGTGGGTATTCATTGCTTTGCAAACAAGTTGTTTACTAGTTCGATCTTTTTCAACAATTAACAAAGCAAGATTACCATCATCAATACGAAGTTGATCGCCAACTTTGACGTCATCATATAAACCTTCGTAGGAGACTGAAAATATGTCAGCATTTCCTAATAAAGGTTTCATGCTAACTCGAATCATGCTATCTTGCTTGATTAAAGCAGCATCTCCTAAGAACATACCAACACGAATTTCCGGACCACGAGAATCTAACATCACAGGAATAAAGATTCCTTTTTCTTTTTCAAGTCGTCGCGCAAGTTGAATTTTCTTTAAATGAGTAGAATAATCACCATGGGAAAAATTAACCCGCATGACATTCATGCCAGCATCGACAAGCTCTTGTAACTTTTCATAAGTTTCAGACGCAGGTCCGATGGTGGCTACAATTTTCGTTTTTTTATAATAGTTATACATTTTATTTCAACCGATCAATCACTTGAACCACGCTAGAATGCTTTTCTCTTTGCATTTCGAGTGCTTCATGAATATCGACATCAATGAGTTGTTGCCCTCTGAGTCCAATACATCGACTTGATTTCCCTTCATTTAAACATTGTACGGCGTATTCGCCCATTCGTGAGGCAAGAATTCGATCAAATGCAGAAGGCGATCCCCCACGTTGAATTCTTCCTAATACTTCCGTTCGTACTTCAAAACCAGTTTCTTGATGAATAAATCGTGCCAATTCATTAAGGTCGAATAACTTTTCAGAGACGATAACCATCGCATGGTTTTTGCTCGTTGCTTTTTGAAATTTCAAACGTTCAATCATTTCTGGTAACGGCATAAAATTATCACCTGAAATCGTTAATTCTGCTCCACATGCTAAACCAGCATAAATTGCCAAATCTCCAGCCCGGTTTCCCATCACTTCAATTACCGAACATCGCTGGTGAGAAAACGTGGTGTCTCTTAATTTATCGACGGCACTTACAATAGTATTTAAGCAAGTATCAAAACCAATCGTGTAATCGGTACTCGCAATATCATTATCTATTGTCCCGGGTAAACCAATACAATTAATACCCATAGACGATAAATCTTTTGCGCCACGATAAGTTCCATCGCCTCCGATGACCACAAGCGCATTAATTCCAAATTTTTTAAGTTGTTTTACACCAGATTCACGGATGTTAATGTCAACAAATTCAGGCAATCGAGCTGAACGCAAGATGGTGCCACCTTTGTTGATAATTTGTGAAACAAAAGATCGATCAACTTTTTCAATTTGTCCCGCAACAAGACCACGGTAACCGTTGTAAATAGCGTATACATCGTGACCATAACTAATACCTGCGCGAACGATAGCCCGAATGGCAGCATTCATTCCTGGTGAATCACCACCAGAAGTTAAAACGCCAATGCTAAGTTTTTTCACTTAGGTTCCTTCCACCAATTTAAAGCTTGTTTGGTTTTCTTAGAAATTGAAATTGTGCTTTCTCTTTTTGCTGAACGTGGATCATGCTTTTCTCCGCGGGGAACAACGTGCCAACTTTCGATAATGCCAAAATCTTTTAACAAAGTCTGAATGCTTGAATAATCAAACATCTTGCAGGAAAAAATATCAAAGAACATCTGATTTGTTTTTAAATTAACGTGAATAGATAGATGAGATTCAGCAATCATGACAATGCTCGATAAGAATTTAGGTTGATCATAGCGATCATAAATACCATAAGCACGGGTGATTGGGGTCATGCCAATTTTATGGATTAAACCTTCTAAAAATTTATTTACTAAAGTTAAATCAAGTGTTTTTTGAAGTATCAGTGTTGCCATGACATGAGGTCCAAATACTGATTTTGGATCAAACGTTTCTGACTGATTTTTCCCCAACCGATCTGCACTAAAAGATCGACTTTTCTTGAGGTCACTTGGCCAGTAAGTATTTAAAACTTTTTCAAAACGTTTTTTGTCGATATTCTGAAAAGTATATAAATCAACAAAAAAACATCCCCGTAAAGGAAAGGTATGAATAGTGAAATGACCGCCTTCTAAAAAAATATAACTGGATAGACCTTCGTCTAATGCAATGAGACCATAATCATAAGGTAACAAGTAAGCCGGGGAAATAGGTTTAAGCCCAAGATCAAAAAGAACTAAATTAATGGTTTGGTTGATAAACGAAGTATCACCAAGAGGAATCTTTGCTTTTACGCCGTAGCCATCGAACATGAAATGGGTCATGAAGGTTCTCTCTTTTCCTCCATAATGCTATCAAAATTAGGGGGTATAATCAATCAAACAAATACAAAAGATTCCAAGAAATCTTTTCATTCTAATCGGTTATAATTTATAATAAACTTCTATGAAAATTATTAATTCTCAAGATTTCCTTCAAATTCGCCTTGAAAGCACCATATCTTCTTTAGATATTGAGTTTTTGGTTGAATTTTATGGGCCAATTGTTGGGATGGATGCCATTGGTTTATATTTAGGATTAAAACAACAAGACGCTTTACTTGAAGGAAACTTTCTTGATTTGGCAACTTGGTTAAGCTATTTACAAACCACCCCGCAATCGTTTCACCAAGCTAGAATCCATTTAGAAGCTGTTGGTTTGATTAGAACATACCAACAAACATCTCAACAAACCCAACAATTTACACTCTCTTTATATGCACCAAAAACCCCTCGAGATTTTATGGATGACCCAATATTAAAAGGGTTGTTGATTCAACGTGTTGGATCCACTTACCTCCAACGATTATCGACAAAATATGTCTTGTCCTCTATCGATCCACTAGCTAAAGAAGTATCTGTTTCCTTTGGGGAAGTATTTCATCCAGATTTAAATCACCCTGCTTTTATGAACCAATCCAATCCTCAATATAAGGGCAAAACTTTGGCAGAAATTAGGCAACCTTTTGATGCAATAAGATTTGCTGAACAGTTAAAAGCACAATTTTCAATCGATATTAAAAAATTAAACTCTGAAGATATGACACAAATCATCGCGATTGCGACGCTAACGGGTCTTGATGAATTGGCCGCAGCAGACATTGTAGGCACCAATCTTGATATGAACCACCGCTTGATAATGGATAAAGTCATGCAGGCTGCTCGCCAAGAAAAACGATTACCTTTTGTCAGACAACGTCAACAACAAAAAATCCAACTTCAAGAAACTTCTACACAAACGATTGCCATCAATCAAATGGAAATGTTAACACCTCTGGCGTTCTTAACCTTGAAACAACAAGGAGCGGAGGTCTCTCCTGCAGATTTTAGTCTACTATTGCGATTACAAACGCAATATGGGTTACCTAATCCAGTTATCAATGCTTTGATCCATCACGTTCTCATCACTCAAAATAATGTTCTAAGTTCCCGATACGTTGAAAAATTAGCGGGTAGTGTGAAAAGAGAAAATCTTCAACATGCGGTCGATACAATGGATTATTTTTATCAAATTACTCAACCGAGACCTACAAAAGTCTACCCTGGAAAAAAAGAAGAAGTGACTCCTACTGTTGACGCCAATCAATCAGCTTTACCTAAAGAAAATGAACAGGTCAATGACCATGAATTGGATGCCTTAGAATCAAACATGAAGGGGTTAAAATGAAACCAATTAATCCCAAACCACTTATTAAAGACGATTTTGAAGATGCGATTGAACAGGCTCTTATTAAATTAAAGTCTTCAACCTTTATGGAAAAAACAATCAAGAATTTTCAATTAAAAGAACATGAAATTAGAGAAAATTTAGCAACGTTCATCAAACTTGAAGAAGATGAACAAGCCGTTAACCAATGTCAATTGGCAGGTCGATGTTTAAAGCCCCAAGGTCACTATGTTTTGCATGTCAAACGAAATGCAGTTGGTCATATTGAACGTCAGTTTCAACCTTGTCCGATGTTAGCAGACCAATTAAAAGTTTCCCAGTTTCTTATTTACGATGATTTTAATTCTCAATGGAAAGATTCAAAATTGTTTGAATCTTTAAGACAACGGGATGGACAAAAATCTCTTTACGTTTACTTAATGAAGGTTCTTCAAAAACAAACCAAAGATGGCCTTGCTCTTATTGGTCCGCATCAATCGGGTAAGTCTTACGGACTAGGAATTTTTGCTTATCGGTATGCATTGAATGAATTGGGGACGATTGGTGTTCTTGATTTTGCCTCTCAATCAACAAGGTTATCCAGTCTTAAGCGATCAGATTTAACTTCATTCAATCGCGAATTAGAACGTCTACAAAATCTATCAGTATTGATTCTTGATGGTTTAGGAAGTCATCCAATCACAGAAGACATGTTATCTGACTTTTTGATTCCTATTTTTCTTGCAAGACAAAAACCTAATCTGATCACCATGGTGACAAGCACGGTTGCTATTCCTCAATTGGATGGATTATTTAAAGGTTACAAAGACAAGCGAATGCTGATGACCGAATGGTTAAATCTTGTTCAAATAATAACAAAAGCAATTTATTTTCCAGCGATGATGCCGTTATAAATATTTTAGAAACGGCGACAATGCCTGCTTACCTTGTTGTTGCCAGTTTATTATGCTTCCGTTATTTTTTAGGCGAGTATCAACGTAGGATATAAAATCTTGGTAGCGATTTCGCTCATTTAAAATCCACCATGTTTCTGCTTGTTCACCTTGACGTTTTTGCAAGCGAAGTTTCTGCATCGTTGCATCCATTTCCACCCCTATAATCACATCGCAATAAGCATCGAGTTGTCCTTGAAACAATAAAGGAACTTCGATGATAACTACCTTGATTTTTGTTTTGGTGAGTTCCTTAAAAATAACTGATTTAACAAGTGGAAATAACCATTGGATAAGTTTTTGATAACCTTTAGGATTAGCAATCATTGCTTTCAATAATTTGTGTCGGTTAATCTTTTCTTCAATGATGACACCTTCAAACAGACTCTTGATGAAGGCGATGGCTGGTTTAGTTTGATAAATGTGGTGAACAATTTGATCAGCATCGATGGCATGAAATCCTAAATTAGAACCGACGCTTACCAATGTAGATTTTCCAGTAGCAATGGTACCAGTGACCCCAATCACAAAAGGTAAATTCGGATGATGTTGACACCGTGGACAGTAATGCGTTCCGCGACCACCCACAGTAATTTTATCAAGGCGATGGTTGCACCGATGGCAAGGCAGACCACCCCGACCGTATGCCTGAATTTTTAAAGTAAATTCTCCATCAATAGGACTTCCTGAACGATAGGAACGAATGCGACTACCTCCTGAAGCAATGGCAGCATTCAAGATTTTTTCACTATGAACAAGAATCAATTTGGTTTCTGGTAATGTCAATTGAGTCCCTTTTTTGAGGGGATGAATTTTTGCAGCATATAAGACTTCATCAGCATAAATATTTCCTAGACCTAAAAGAATGCTTTGATCAAGAAGAATACTTTTTATCGGACGTCTAGAAAGACTGATTTTATTAAAGATCGGTAAAGGATCTAGTGGAATTAAAGGTTCTTTTCCTAGGTTTTTTAATGATGGTAAATCAAGATAATTCGATGAATTGGTGAGTGTGAACGTTCCAAATTTACGCATGTCATCGTAGATCAATCTTCTGCCATCTTTTAAATGGAAAATAAGATGAGCAAATCGAGTTAAGGGTTCATGTGGATGTTTGATTTCTATAAATTTGCCTTCCATTCGTAAATGGGTCAGCACCACCACTTGATTGGTAAAAAAGAAGATTATAAATTTACCGATTCGTTCAATGCTCTTAAACGTTTGCCCTTTGAGATTTTTTTCAAATAACGAAACAGAAGGATGAATCATTTTTGAATATTTAAACGTTATAAAATCAATGGTTGATCCAATGAGGATTGGCCTTAATGTCCTTACAACGGTTTCGACTTCTGGTAATTCTGGCATAAGTTTATTTTAAATCATACCAAGTTTCAGCATAATGGCCTTCAACTTGAAGGGGAACCCGAAGTGGCAAAGCGTTTTCCATGATTGATTGGATCAGAGGCATCACTTTGGTGATTTCTTCTTTTGGGGTTTTAAATATTAGTTCATCATGAATAGTTAAAATTAATTGGGTTTTCAATTTATTGGTTTTTAAAGCCTGATCAACTTGAATCATGGCTAACTTCATTAAATCCGCAGCGGTGCCTTGGATAGGAGCATTCATCGCCGCTCGTTTTGCAAACTCTCTTGCTTGGAAATTACTTCCACTGATATCTCTTAAATAACGCCGCCTTCCAAGTAACGTTGATACATATTTTTGTTCTTGTAATGAAGCAACTAAATTTTGCATGTAAGTTCTTAATTCCGGATACGCTTGATAAAAAGCTTCAATGAGTCCGTTTGCTTCACCAGGACTAATGCCAAGTTGCTCTGATAATCCCCACGAAGAAATGCCATATATGATTCCAAAATTGACTGCTTTTGCTTGCCGTCTCATCAAAGGTGTGACCTCTCCACCTTGGGCGAACAATCGTTGAGCAGTTAATGTATGAATATCCATTTGTTTTTGAAACGCTTCAATTAGAGGCTTACACTCAGCAAGCTCCGCTAGAATTCTTAATTCGATTTGAGAGTAATCAAATGACAACCAAACATGATGTTGATCAGGATAATAAAATGCTTTTCGAATTAATTTTGTTTCCTCATCTTTAACCGCAATGTTTTGTATGTTTGGATCAAATGAAGATAATCTTCCAGTCGTTGTTTGCGCTTGTTGGTAAATAGGGTGAAGCTTTCCATCTGGATAAGCCAAGGCAGGAAGGGCTTTGACATAGGTGGACTGAAGTTTTGCATACTTACGATAATCTAATATCGACGCAATTGCAGGATGCAAAGGCATCAATTGTTTTAACACATCGGCATTCGTTGACCCCTTTTTTGGATTGGGTAAATGGAGTTGTTGAAATAGAACTTCACTTAATTGTTTTGGACTGTCGATGTTAAATGTTTGATTCACACTTTTATAAATGAATGCTTGTAAATCATTTAGTTTTGTTTCTAACGAGAGTTCCATCTCTTTCAGATAACTTTTATCAATCGGAATACCTTCAATTTCCATTTTTGCTAAAACGGGAATTAATGGAAATTCTATGTCAAAAACTATTTTTTCCAATTGTTTTTCTTTTAAGGAAATCATGAGTTTTTCTTTCATCGTGAACAAATAATTGACAACTTGAATTGCTTGTTCAATTAGATCGCTTGGCAAGGTAATTCCAGCTTGCTGAAAGACTTGATTTCGATTCAAGGATGGGGTTTCATCAATAGCATATGTTGCTAACATGCAGTCAAAAAAAGATCCATTTAAGGGAAGGTGATAACGGTTGCATAAGACCATCAATTGTTTATAGTCATAAACAACTTTTTCTACCGATGAAGAAGCGAGCAATTGGAGAAAAGATGAATCTGTTTGGCTATCGATTAAACTGATAAAATAACTTGCCCCACCCGTATGGAGAGCCCAGCCTTGAAGATTAACTTGAAAATAATTGCCTTCCGCGAGGACGGGCGCTAACGCAATTGAAGTACAAGATAGCTTTGGTAATGACTTCACAGTTTCAAACTTGATAGCAACCGAGCTCATTGTTTGCTTTAGTAAAAAGCGGCCTTGCAATGATTTCATTTCATAGGTTTGTGTGAATGTTTGAAAGATAGGTGAATCAATGCCTTGATAAAGTGTAGCCTCTAAACCAAAGGGTAAAACCATGTCACTTTGTATAATGGCAAGTTTTTTCGATAAAATTCCCTCAGCTTGATGGGCGATTAAATTTTCTGCAGTTTTTCCTTTTAATGTTGGAGCAGCCAAAAGCACTTGTTCAAAGGTTTGAAACTGTTGTAATAGCTTGACCGCTGTTTTTTCTCCAATTCCTGGAATGCCGGGAAGGTTATCGCTTGCATCACCGACTAAACCTTTATAATCCGGAACTTGTTCTGGGGTAATTCCATATTCCGCAATCACCCGTTCTCTTGTCATTGCAACCGTTTCACTGACGCCTTTTCGAATCAATTGGACCGTTAAGTGAGGTTGAACAAGTTGAAGAAAATCTCGATCAGACGTATAAATATCAACTTCCATTCCAGCTTTGACGCCAAGGATTGCTGCCGTTCCTGCAACATCATCCCCTTCAAAACCATCCTGTTCAAAGGTATATAAATTCAAAGCCTTTAAAAGATCACGAGCAATTGGAAATTGTTTGATTAAATCTTCAGGTACTGGTTTACGATGCGCTTTGTAAGATTCAAGTGCTTCATGGCGGAACGTTTTTTGTCCAGTATCAAAGGCCACCAAAATATAGGTGTTTTCCGGGACTGGAAAAAGGATTTTCTGTAACATATTGGCAAACACATACACAGCACTGGTAGGAATGCCTGAGGCAGTCGTTAAATTAGCACCACTATAAGCGGAGGCATAATAAGCTCGAAATAATAAAGCATTACCATCAATAATCTTTAATTTTTTCATGATTTAATAAAACGAATCTGATCAACGAGAAAGTTGTCGTTTTTTTCTAAATCTTGGGTTCCCGTCACAACAACCAATTTTCCACGTTCGAGTTCAGACCCAAATCGATCATACATTTTAGGAAATAAAATTAGTTCGAGCTTATCGGTTTCATCGTAGATGGTGACAAAAGCCATCGTTTGACCAGCTTTTGTTTTAACGACTCGAATCGTACGAATTAACCCTCCAGTCGTTACCACTTGATTCGTTGATTTACTTTCTTGAATGGTGGGAATCACTGGGCCATTTTTTGGTTGGCGATAAGTGCCTAACACCGACTGAGATAAAATCATGCCAGTAACATCAAGTTCTTTTTCTAAGTTTTCAAATGGTTTATCTTCGGCATCTACCATCGGTATTTTGGGTAAAGAGGTTGGTGGTAGTAAACCGGTTTGTTCATCTAAAAAGGTTGATTGGATTGCTGCATTTTTCATTGCATTTTGTAGACTTGCTCTTAAGGTTGCCCTCGGTAGACCAAACCCATCATATGCACCAGCATCAATAAAACTTAAATGATGTTGCACAGTTAAATCGAGAGGATACAATCTAGTCACACAATCAAAAAAATCAGCAAACGGTCCTTGAAGACGTACTTGTTGAATCCTTAAAACCAATTCGGGATGGATGCCTTTTAACAAAGTCAATGGAGCGATCAATTGATTATCTTGAGTTGTAAAAAGAATGGATGGGGTTTGAATATTTGGTGGCATAAGTTTAATTTTTAAGGTCCGTAATTCATCCATATAACCCATTAACTTCGTATCAGATGTACCAGCAGATGAATTCAGAATTGCAGCATAAAATGCATGTGGATGGTATGTCTTTAAATAAGCCATTTGATAAGTTAATGTGGCGTAGGCAACGGAATGAGATTTATTGAAACCATAATCTGCAAACTTTAAAATGTGATTATACACACTTAGTGCATGATCGGACTTATAACCTTTACTCACCGCGCCATCTAAGAATGCTTGTTTTAATGCAAGCATAATTTCGTTATCCTTTTTGGAAATTGCTCGTCTAAAATCATCAGCTTTTGATAAAGAAAAACCGGCCATCGTTTGAGCAATTTGCATGATTTGTTCTTGATAAATAATGATACCGAATGTCGGATTAAGAATTGGCTTTAGTTGATTATCTAAATACGTCACAGGTTCTAAACCTTGTTTTCGTTTTGCATAACTTTCAATGTTATCCATGGGTCCCGGTCGGTACAAGGCAATAAGGCTTACTAAATCGCTAAAACGATCGATTTGAATTGTCTTCATTGCCCGTTTCATGCCATCGGATTCAAGTTGAAATAGACCCATGTTAAGACCAGTTCTCAACAATTGAAATACTTGATTATCTTCCATAGGAATGGATTTTAAATCTAGATTGATTCCTTGTTGATTTAATTGGTTTAAGCAGGATTCAATAATAGTTAAATTTCTAAGTCCAAGAATATCTATTTTTAAAAAACCTTGAGCTTCTAAATGATTCATTTCATATTGGGTAATGACTTTGTTGCCTTGTTTTATTAAAGGTAAAGATTGATGAAGCGAAGTTTCGTTGAGAATGATGCCGGCAGCATGCATGCCAGATTGACGAATAAAACCCTCGATTTTGTGTGCGAGTTTAACAATCTCAGCGCACTCTGGATCTTCGTCAAAATGTTTTTGAAAAGCTGGTAACTTTTTATAGGCAGTTCGCAGATCAAGTTTTCCATCACCCAATGCTTTGCTCAATAATTCAATCGATGTATTTGAAAATTTATAAACCCGACCAATATCTCGAATCGCTTGCTTTGCTTGAATAGTTTGATACGTAATAATATGACTGACTCTATCATCTCCATACTTTTTTTTAATATATTCAATAATTTTTTCTCGATCTTTATCTGCAAAATCTGTATCAATATCAGGCATTGTTTTTCGTGATGGGTTTAAAAAACGTTCAAATAACAATTGATGTGGCAATGGATCAATTTCAGTAATGCCTAAAGCATACGCGACCAAACTACCAGGGGCAGACCCACGACCAGGGCCGACCATGATCCTTTGTTGTTTTGCATACTGAATAAAATCTGAAACAATTAAAAAGTAATCTGCAAAACCTAGCTGTTCAATCATCGTTAATTCGTAATCTAATCGTTCTAGATAAGCCATCTGCGTAAAATCAATTGGTCGACTTTGTAAACCTTCAATCGATTTTTCTCTTAATAGTTCTTGACTTGGTACTTTCGATTGAAAAGTTAAAAGTTGTCCACGTTTAACAAAAAAATTGAATCGACAAATATTAGCAATGTTGGTCGTTTCGATGATTTCTTCTGGGAGATAACGTTGTTGAATTTCTTCTAAGGTTGGTAAATATTGGCCACCTAATTTTTCTTTAATGGTTAAGGTTTCACCTCGATGAATCGCTTGAAGAATATCAAGGATGATTGCGTCATTAGGTTTGCCATATCGAATATGAGGAAAGGCAACTGTCGGGTATGTAAACTTTTTTGCAAACTCTCGATATTGTTGAATATTTTTTGCATCGCTATCTTGATAAAATTCAATTCCAATGTAGATTGAATCTATTCCAGACAAATGAGTATTCATGTATAAAGCAACTTGATCAATTGGTTCCTTAAAGATTGAACTTTGCAATGGGGAAACAACGGCAATGATATTTTTGTTTTTAGATTGAAAACGATGATTGCTGATTAACCCTTCTTGAGCTAAATGAGTTAATTGAATCAGTTCCCGATAACCTTGTTCGTTAACTGCAAAAAAAGTCACCAACATTTTTGGATAAACAATATCTATCCCGACAATGGATTGAATTTGATGTTTTTTGGATAAAGTTGCGAATTCCGGGATCCCGAACAAGACTTGATGATCGGCTAAGCCAACTGTTGAATAACCTTTTTCTTTAATTGCTGAAATAAGGCGGTCCATGGTAAAACCACTCGATAAAAAAGAATAAGAACTTGTGAGATGAAGTGGTATGAACAAGGGTTTCTCCTCATTAGAAAAATAATAGCATATTGATGCGTTTTAGTCATTGAAAATGTTCGATTATTTCAATAAATTATCTAAGTCTGAAATAAACTCAGGAAGTTGTTCAATTTTTGTTAATTTGCATCCACTCGCTTGGGCGTGTCCACCACCGCCATATTTTTGGGCCACTTGGTTAATCGTGACTTTTTTGCTGCGTATGGAGACCCGCCAAACGTTATCTTTTTTATCTTCGGATATCGAGCACCAAATATGAACATCTTTGATATTACTAAACATATTCACACTGTCTTTACCTTGAGACGATAACATCCCAAGATCACTTTGTTCCTGGTGAGTTAATACATAATAGGCAACGCCTTTTGGAGAAATCTTATATTGATTCAACAAATAAGCGGTGATTTTTAAATCTTCAAGAGTTTTTTCATACATTTTTAAATAAACATCATCATGAGCATTGATTCCTGTTTCCAAAAGTTTTTTGGCAATTTCAAACGTTAGGGGAGTTGTCGATTTATACATAAATCGACCTGAATCGCCAGCAATTCCAGCATATAAATATGTCGCTGCTTTTTTAGTTAATTTGTATTTATCCCCTAAACTCATCACTAATTTCATCCAAAGTTCTGATGCTGCACAAGTCTCAGTCTCTACCAAACATATATCTCCATATGGATTTAAATTAGGGTGGTGATCAATCTTGATGAGCATACCACCAAGATTAAAGCGCTTATCATCAATCCGTTCCATGTTTGCAGTGTCGACCACAATACATAAGGTTTTTTTATCAAAAAACTTCTGACTTACTTTTTGCATTTTTGGATAAAGCCGAGGGGTAAAAGTAGGGTGGTCTTCACCAACGACTTTGATTTGCTTTGATGGGAAATTGTCTTTAATCCAAGTAGCAACACCCCATTGCGTGCCTAAGGCATCAAAATCAGGAATGACATGACGAAAAACGACAATTTTTGGATATTTTTTTATCGCATTTAAAATATCAACATACATCGTATTTGGTTTTGACACTTTACTTTTTGATAATTTCATAGGTATCCTTTACGATCATTAATTCTTCATTCGTGGGAATAACCATTGCTGCAACTTTACTCTGGGCTTTTGTGATTATCATCAATTTTCCACGTGTTGCTTTATTGACTTCAACATCTTCAATAATTCCAAGAGCAGATTTGACTTCCTCAAGAATTAAGTGCCTATAAAAACCAGAGTTTTCACCAATCCCGGCAGAAAATACCAAGACATCGACACCACCAAGGCGGACATGAAATTGGCCAATAAAGTCGGCAATTCGTCGAACAAACAATTGATTGGCCAACTTGACTTGAGGATTACCTTGAATATCGGCGGCTTCCAGGTCACGTGAGTCACTTGAAAGTTTAGACATCCCTAACAAACCACTTTTTTTATTAAACATCTCATAAACAGCTTCGTGAGACAAACCAGTTTTAAGGGCTGTAAAGTGAAGAACACTTGGATCAATATCTCCGGTTCTAGTCCCCATCATGATGCCACCTAACGGTGTTAAACCCATTGATGTTGCAACAACTTTTCCATCTTTGATGGCGGCAAGGGATGCTCCAGAACCCAAATGAATAGTAATGATATTCGGATTACTTTTTAATTTGTAATGTTGGAGGACTTGTAATGATAAATATTTATGGGAAGTTCCGTGAAAACCATAACGTCTTAAGTCATATTTTTCATAGAGTTCGTAAGGGATAGGGAATAAAAAATCCTGAGGGGCCATCGTTTGGTGAAATGCTGTGTCAAAAACCCCAACATTTTTTACACTAGGTAAAATGTTTTGAAAGGCTTCTATGCCC
>JBIIZK010000071.1:0-4196 GCA_044346305.1 Bacilli bacterium | reverse complement strand
CATTATTGGCGCAGGAACTGCTGGGTTAGCAAGTGCGATTCGATTACAATCCAAAGGTTTTGAAGTTTCCATTTATGAAAAAAATCCTCAAGTTGGAGGCCGGATGTATTCTTACTCCGAAAAAGGATTTCGATTTGATGTCGGCCCAACAATCGTGATGATGCCTGAAATATATCGCGAGGTTTTTGAGTATAGCGGAGCAAACCCCGATGATTATCTTTCGATGCAACTCCTTGATCCGCTCTACCAACTTCATTACCAAGATGGGACATCCTTTTCAGTATCAAGTAATTTAACCAAGCTTATTCCCGCCTTAGAAAAAATATCCTTTGAAGACACCCAGGGATATTTGGCTTATTTAGCAGATATTTACAAACGTTATAATGTAGCCCGACAAGGGTTTATTGATCAACCATTTCATAAAGCTAGCGATATTTTTAATTGGAAAAACATCATCAATACGTTTCGATTGAGAACATTGAATTCAGCTTATTCTTCGATTTCAAAATTTGTTAAAAATGAAAAACTACGACAAGCCCTTTCCTTTCAAACTTTGTACATTGGCGTTTCTCCTTTTATTGGTCCTTCTATTTACACGATCATTCCAATGATTGAACTTCTCTATGGCATTTGGTATATCAAGGGTGGCATGTATGCCATGGCAAAAGCAATGGAAAAAAGGTTCTTGGAATTGGGTGGGACATTGCATCTTAATGCCAATGTTGAAAAGATTTTAACAAGTGACAAAAAAGCGACTGGCATTCTTGTGAATGGTCAATCGGTTCTTAGTGATATTGTTCTTGTTAATGCTGATTTTCCTTATGCGATGGAACAATTACTTGATGAAAAAGATCGAGGAAAATACACCCCTAAAAAAATTAAAAAGATGGAATATTCTTCCAGTAGTTTCATCATGTATTTTGGATTAAATAAGAGGATAAAGACTTCCGTTCATCAAATCCGTTACGCGAAAGATTTTAATAAAAACATCAATGATTTATTCGAACCTACCTTGCCGGATGATCCATCCTTTTACATTTACTCTCCCTCACAAATTGACCCAACGGTTGCTCCACCTGATAAAGAAATTATCTATGTTCTTGTTCCAGTTCCTAACCGAGAAAAAGATTCGTTCAACTGGGATGAAAGCATGACCAAAAAGTATAGAGACAAAATGGTTGCTAAACTTAAACTAATTCCAGGATTTGAACAATTTGATCAAAGCATAGAAGTCGAGAAAGTGATGACCCCAAAAGATTGGCAAAATCAGTTTAACTTACAATTTGCAGCAACCTTTGGTTTAAAACCAATCTTATTACAAAGTAATTTTTTTAGACCCCAAGCGAAAGCACTCAAGATTTCTGGTTTATATTTTGCAGGGACAAGCACCCATCCGGGTGCAGGCATTCCTATTGTCATGAAATCAGCAAAAATAGTTTCAGACACCATTATCAAGGATTGGCAGTCATGAATCTTCGTCTTGATCTTGATTATTTTTTAACTGAACAAATCATCAAAAAGAATTCTGCTTCTTTCTATGCTGCCTTTTCAAGGCTTCAAGATAAACATCGTCGAAGAGGGATTTTTTCAGTCTATGCCTTTTGCCGATACGTCGATGATTTAATTGACGAAAAAAAGGATCTTAATCAATTACTTGCATACAAAAGTCAACTTGATGATTTCGTTAAAGGTCAACCTGTTAAAGGTTTTCGCTGGCGAACGCTCAAGGATACCGCGAGGCGTTTTTATCCTGTGGATTATGATTATCAACCCTATTATGAAATGATTGAAGGCCAAGAATTTGATTCACATCCTGTTCGAATGGAAACCTTAGACCAACTACTTCATTATTGTGATTTGGTTGCCGGCAGCGTTGGCAAGATGTTACTACCTTTACTAGCACCAAAAGCAACGATGGATCTGACACCCTTTGCCATTGCTTTAGGAAGAGCTTTTCAACTAACCAATATTTTACGAGATATCGGTGAAGATCATCGTATCGATCGTGTGTATCTACCAAAGTCATTGATGAATGCTCATCGTTATTCCTTATCGGATTTAAACCAATTCACGATCAATGATTCCTTTATCTCGTTGTGGGAAGACCTCGCGGGCTTAGCAGAACGCTATTATCAACAGGCACTTCCGATGCTCATTCATTTTCCCCAAGATAGCCGGTGGCCATTAAAGGGGGCCCTGCTCGTGTATCGAGCCATCCTCGATGTGGTTCGCAAAAACCAATACACAGTGATGAAGAAAAAACATTTTGTTTCTCATGATGAAAAATTAGCTATTCTTAGGAAACTTAAAGAAGATACACTTTAACAACAATCATTGCTGTGGTGATAAAAAAACACCAGAACGATCTCAGGTTTTTTTCTTTTTTTAACTTAGCAGCAATGGCTGAGGTTACTTGATGCTATTGACGGCTTTAAGAATCTCATCTGCGTGGTCAACAATCTTGGTTGGATGATACGATTTTAAAATCTTGACATCAGTGTAGCCGTAGGTGACAGCAATGGTGGGAATACCTAGGGTTTGGCCCATGAGCACATCAGGCGGTGCATCTCCGATAAAAACACTTTCCGGTAAGTGGATCCCATGGCGGTGAGCAAATCGATCAAACATCGTTCGATCAGGTTTTGGTAATGTTCCTGGAATGTGGCCATGAACGCCAGTAAATAACTTAGGAAAGACATGATCAATCAATTTGACGGTTAAGTCGTGAGGTTTATTAGAAAAAATATAAGAACGGTGACCGCGCTCGTGGATGGTCTTAAGTACTTTGTTAATCCCTGGATAAACGGTAGCAACCTCAAGTTGATACGCTTCATAGCGAATCATGTAAGCAGCAAAAAATGTTTCAAAAAAGACAGGGTCACTACCCTTGCCTTTTAATGCAGCTTGAACAAATTGACGAGCGCCTCCGCCAATAAACGTCTTGGTCTCCTGTAAGGTCACTGGAGGTAAGCCAAAAGCAACCAAGGTATCTTGAATTGCTCTTGCTAAGTCTGGGGCCGTATCCAAAAGGGTCCCATCGAGATCAAAAATAAAATGTTTAATCATGATAAAAAAACCTTGGTTGCCCAAGGTTTATTTGTTTACTTCACGAATTCAACCAATAAGCGTTTGGCATTATCGCCGAGGCGAGGAACCATTTTTAACTTACGGGTATAACCACCTTGACGAGTGGCGTAGCGAGGACCGAGTTCCGAGAATAGTTTATCCAATGCAAGGACACCATTCTTTTCATCGACGATGTATTGGCGAACCACGCTCGCTGCTAAACGACGGTTGTGTAAATCACCTTTTTTAGCATAGGTAATTAACCGATCCGCTAAACTGACGAGGGGTTGGGCCATTTGGCCTGTGACCACAACTTTTTCATCGGTGATTAATGTGGAAACGAGGTTTCTTAATTGGTTGTTAAATTTGCTCGTGGAAAACGGTGCTCTAAACCGAACACCAGCTTTACCGTGGACGTTAATTCTACCTTGGGTTGGCATATGTTACTCCTTATTCTGCATCCCGGAATTTTAATCCATGAGCAAGAAGTTTTTCTTTGACTTCTTTTAAAGATTTCTTTCCGAGGTTGCGTACTTTCATCATTTCTTCTTCCGTCTTTTGAGTTAATTCATAAACGGTTTCAATCCCAGCGCGACGTAAGCAGTTATAGGAACGAACAGATAAATCCAAATCAACGATGGTCATGTTTGAGAACTTATCTTCTGGTTCAAGCGTTGGTTCTTTCATGATATTGACATCGGTGGTGGTTTCTTCTAATTCTAAGAAACCTTGGAAGTGTGCCATTAAAATTTGCGTAGCAAAAGTTAAGGCTGCTTGTGGGCTTAACGAACCATTGGTCCAAATTTCTAAGGTTAATTTATCATAGCGAGCATCGTTACCAACACGGGTAGGATCAATAGAATAAGAAACTTTGCTGACTGGAGAATAATTGGAATCAGTCGCAATCAGTCCTAATCGCGTGTTGTAGCGATTGGCTTTATTTCCTTCGGAGGTCACATAACCCCGACCATTACGAACATAAAATTTAGCTTTTAATGACCCTTTGCTCGTGACATGGGCAATGACAAGTTCAGGATTCATGACTTGAACACCACCTGGAAGAATTAAATCTCCTGCGGTGACAGTTTTTTCACCTTTGATATCGAGTTCAACTGTTTTGGAATCAGTGC
>JBIIZK010000070.1:0-4206 GCA_044346305.1 Bacilli bacterium | reverse complement strand
ATAGGTGTTCGATAAAATAACCCCTGATCCAATGGCTTTAATTTCTTGAGGATCTAGTGTTTTCACCGTCGCTAAGGTCCCTACCGGCATGAACATTGGTGTCTTCACATCCCCATGACTTGTTTTGATCGTGCCAGTACGGGCTAGGGAATCAGTCGATTGATGGCCAAGTTGAAAAGCAAAAGATTTTTCCATTTATTAAGCACCACCTTTAATCAATTGAAACAAACGTGGTTGTGATTCAATCACGAAGACCAAGGGTAATCCTAAAAGGATGATTACAGCAGCCTGACCAATGGCAACACTTAACCCAGTGGCAAAAGCAAAACTAACAAAAATAGATGCTTCAATTGATAATGCAAATGGTAAAAAAAATGCTAAATATACCGCATTCAAGATAATTGGTGCTAGTAAACCAACCCACCGAGGTTTGCTTTTTATCATCACTTGCAATGCTAGAAAAGAAACCATCGATCCTAGAGCTGCATCCAAGAGTGAAAAACCACCACCAAGTGGCCCAAAAAAATTAGCAATAAACGTACCAAGGACTAAACCAATGACATAGTCCTTACGAAACCAGACAAGAACCAATAAGGCTTCTGAGACCCGAAACTGAATGGCAAGAAAACTGAGGGTATTCAAAGGGGGAACCAAGGTGAAAACAATATAAATCGTAGCAATCATCGCGTTTCGAGTCATTGAATGGATATTCATGATCAATACTTTTCAAAAAATATCATACCATGACCCCTCATATGTATTAGGTGAAAAAACCTCGTTTTATGTTAAAATCCTCTTAATAACCTTCATTCATTGTTCAAGGTTAGACATGGGAAAATTTCCCTCGGAGGATGAAAAATGCCAAAGTTTGCAGTTGTCGCTGACTCATGCGTGGACTTACCACTCAAAGTCGCTCAGAAATTAGACCTCAATGTGGTCCCGATGATCGTTACCATTAACGATAAGACCTATCGTAATTTCCTAGATGAAAGAGAAATCACCACAGCTCAATTCAATGATTTCTTAAGAAACAAAGCCAAACCAAAAACCTCGCAACCTGCCCCTCAAGAAGTCATGGACGTTGTTGAACCACTTTTAAAGGCTGGTCAAGATGTCCTCTTAATGAGTATTTCTAGCAATTTATCCCAAACCTTCAATTCGATGAATGTAGCCAAAAATGAATTAAAGGAAAAGTATCCAAAACGTCGTATCGAATTGTTTGACACCCTCAACGCGTCCTTAGGTGAAGGGTTATTGGTTCACAAAGCCTTATTATGGAAAAACGAAGAAAAGACCATGGATGAAACCTTGGCATACTTAAATTCGATTCGCAATAAGGTTGTTGCTGTCGTTGCCTTTGATGACTTATCTCACTTATTACGCGGTGGTCGCATCAACACGGTTAAGTTTGCCCTCGGTTCATTCCTTGGCATCAAACCCGTATTAATTTGCAACTCCGAAGGTCGCATCGTTCCAGTTCCAAAGTTAAAATTACGTGGCCGTAAGAATGCCTTAAACTTCTTGTTAGAAACGTTTAAGAAATACGTTGAACAAGATGACACGGTGTTTATTGTTCATTCCGATTCTGCTGAAGATGCAAAATTCCTTGGTGAAGAATTAAAGAAGATTCGTCCAGGAATTAAGACCCTATTAACCAACACCATGGGTCCAGTCATCGGTGCACATGGTGGTTTAGGAACCATCGGGATTATGTTCGTTGGTAAAACCAAGGACATCGAATAGTTTTTATCAGTTAGATTTAAGAAAAGGACAGGCATCTGTCCTTTTTTTTATGGTTATTTTTTAGTGTTAAGCAAGCGAATCAAGATCTCGTTGGTTAAAGTTGGATTAACTTTTCCACCCGTTTTTTTCATGATTTGACCAATCAAGAAACCAACGGCCCGGTCTTTGCCTTGTTGATAATCAATAATGGATTGAGGATTCGCAACTAGAACTGCTTCCACTTCTTTTTGGATGTAGACTACATCAGAAATTTGTAACATCTTTTTCTTGTCTGCGATGATTCTTGGATCCCCGTTTTCGATCAACATGAATTCAAAAAGTTCTTTGGCTTGTTTATTGGAGATCTCACTTTTTGCAATCATATCAATCAAGATGGCAAGACGTTTACCTTCGATGGGAAAACTTGCAATGGTCGATGCTGTTTTGTTTAAATAACTTGTGATGTCACCTAATAACCAATTGGCGTACAACTTATAATGATGACCCAATGTAGTTAAACCATCAAAATATTCTGAGATAGATACATCTTGGGTTAATTGATTAGCGTCATAGGCACTTAATCCAAACGATTGTTGATATCGGTTTCGCTTGTTCGTGGATAAAGGTAGTGAGGAAGAAATCGCTGATTGAATAAAGGCTGGGTCTAAATCAATCGGAACTAAATTCGGTTCAGTAAAATATTTATAATCCACAGCATCAGTTTTTTTCCTCATGAGGATGGTTTCTTTTTTAAGTTCATCATATCGCCTGGTTTCTTGTTGAACCGGAACCCCGGAAATTAACAGTCGTTCTTGGCGAAGCATTTCCACATCAATCGCACGTTGGACATTGGCAATGGAATTCAAGTTCTTGATTTCCACTTTGGTGCCAAAAGTTTCTACCCCAATGGGTCGCATAGAAATATTGACGTCACAACGAAGCGAACCTTCTTCCATTTTTCCAGTGGAGACTTTTAGAAATGAAACTATTTGGCGAATCGCATCCACAAAGGCAGCCGCTTGATCACCCGTGCGAATATCAGGGCGAGTGACAATCTCCATTAAAGGAATCCCAGCTCGGTTGTAATCCACCAAGGTAAACCCTTCATAATGATGTTGCATCGCCGTATCTTCTTCCACATGAAGACGTTCAATGCGAATTGAAAATGGTTTGCCATCCACGTCAACTTCAATTCGGCCAGAGGAACCAATCGGTCTAGCCTGTTGTGTGATTTGATAACCCTTTGGTAAATCTGGATAAAAATAATTCTTTCGATCAAACCATAATTGCGGATCAATGGTTAATTGCAAGGCATGACAGACTTGGATGGCATTGATAATTGCTTGACGGTTGACCACTGGCATCGTCCCTGGATGACCTAAATCAAGGGGGGTCACCGCAGCATTGGCTTCGGCTTTATACGTAACCGGAGCAGCGGAAAACATTTTTGTTTTCGTGCTCATTTCAACGTGGATTTCTAAACCAATGACTGCCTCAAAGTTCATAAAGGCTTCCTCGTTTGAATCGATAAATTCATGAATCCTAAACCTGATTCAATCACACGCGCAACGTGTAGTGTGGTGGGTTCATCGAATGCGCGGCCCATCACGTTGCCACCGACTGGCATCCCTTGTTCAAAACCAATCGGAATGGTTACGGAAGGTAATCCAGCAAAATTTCCTAGGACTAAATGAGAATCTGCAATCAAATACTGACTAGAGAGCCGATCACTGGATTCTGTAAACATTGGGGCAATCGTTGGTGAGGCTGGTAAGTAAATCGCATCATAGGTTTGATAAATCTCGTTTAATTGTTGGACGATCATGGCACGAACTTTTTGCGCCCGTAAAAATAAATCATGTTGGTTTTCTCTCATCAAGACATAACTCCCGATGACAAACCGGCGTTTAATCAACTCAGAAAAACCTTCAGTTCGCGCTTTCATCATCACGTCTTGATATGTTTTTCCTTCATAACCAGGACCAAACTTTAAGCCATCTAAATTGGCATTATTGCTTGTCGCTTCCGCACATGAGATTGTCATATAGGTTGGATAAATCGCTTGGAGCAAGGGCAGAGGAAAATGAATGCGATGAATGCTCGCTCCGGCATCCTCAAGGACGCGAAGGCTCTTTTCAAATAACCCAAGAATGGTTTTGTTGGAAATTGAATCCATCACTTCTTCTATCACCGCGATTTTTTTACCACGAATGCCTGCTTGGAAATTAAATAGTGGTAATCCATTTTTGGCACTGGTGGCATCCTGTGGATCGTTGCCAGACAATAATGAAGTTAAAAGCGAAGCGTCCATCACGGACCGGGTAAAATATGCGACATGATCTAAAGATGGGGCAAAGGGAAATAATCCAAATCTTGAAATTCTTCCCCATGTTGGTTTAAAGCCAACAAGTCCAGTATAACTCGCAGGTTTTCTGACGGAGTCACCGGTATCACTACCAAGCCCAAAAGGGACCATGCCACTAC
>JBIIZK010000008.1:0-13310 GCA_044346305.1 Bacilli bacterium | reverse complement strand
ATATGTAAATCATTATTTAGACATGCCAATCACCAATAGCCAATTGGATTTATTCACCGATCTCGTGCCTTTGGTTCCGATGGTAATCAAGGGTTATATTCCTGCCTTTACTCCTTACTTAAACTTCAATGCTTTAGGCAAAGAACGGTTGTTGCAAATGATTGATTTTGGCGTTAACCCAAGTTATTTATTAACTGAACAGCCCAGTAGTACCCTAAGGTTTACTTATAGCAATCGGTTCTTTACCACCGCGTATGATGATTTTAAAACCGATATCACCACAGTCTATCCTTATTTAGCGGGGGCGTTAGATGCTGTCTTGGGTGCAAGGGTGACCGATAGAACGATGCTCGCCACCGGGGTTAGTTTGGTGACGTATGATAATGGGGTTAGCATCTTAATCAATTATCGATCGTCTAATTATACGTATCAACAACTCACTGTATCTGCACTTGATTATGAGGTGATCCTACCATGAAGAGAATACGTTTATTCTTGAACCGATTGCTTCAATGGGTTACCAATGGGTTGGTTCGTTTTAGTGAATTCTGGCAAAACAAGATTCAACCAACCATGGATCGCATCACTTATCGCCTAAGGCATAACGTCATTTATCGAGAAGAAGGAAACACATTAAGGTTTTTTCAAGTGATTCGTTTCAAAGTTACCCGAAAAAGACGTCATGCTTTTTATGGATATTTATTTATTTCTTCTTGGTTAATTGGCATTAGTTTCTTTACCCTTTATCCAATGTTTTATTCATTTTACCTAAGTTTTCATGAAGCCTATTACAACCTTGAGGATGGAATCACCACAAGTTACATCGGCTTTAATAACTACATCAATATTCTACGTAGTCAAACCCTCATTCCTTTATACACAAACTATTTTGGAAGAATGGTGGTCGCCGTCCCAATCATCATCGTGTTCTCGATTATCATTGCGGTGTTGGTCAACGCCCCAATTAAAACCAAGAGTCTTTGGCGAACAATTTTCTTCTTACCCGTTATTATTTCTACCGGACCCGTCATTAACGAACTAAACGCACAAAGTGCGATTACATTACCTAATTTACAAGCAAGTGGTATTTATAGTTACCTTGCTAATAATCTTCCTGGATTTTTAGCGGATCCGTTAACGACTGTTATTAATTCAATGTTACTCATTCTTTGGTACGCAGGCATTCCGATTTTAATTTACCTAGCTGGTTTACAAAAAATTGATCCAAGTTTATATGAGGCTGCCAGCATGGATGGAGCATCACCATGGATGCGGTTTTGGAAAATCACCCTACCATCACTGATGCCATTTACAGGGATTTCTATTGTCTATGTGGTTGTCTCGATGTCGCTATTTGTTGAACCAGGCGGTTTGCTTGATTTAACGCGAACTCACATGTTGGTTGGCGCACCAGATTCTGCCTTTTGGTTTGGCTATGGATATGCAGCGGCGATGGCGTGGATCTACTTTATCCTGATGGTGCTTTTGATCCTGCTATTCACTCGCATCACCAAAGAAAAACGCATGAGGATTCAATGATGAAATTATTGAATATCTCCGCAGCAAGACAACAAAAACTAAGAAAAATTTGGTTAGGAAAAAATCTAACGGATGGTTTGATTTATAGAGTAGTTATCTATTTATTGTTAATCAGCTTCAGTTATATTTATTTATATCCATTATTGTTTATGATGGTCAATAGCTTTAAATCCGTTGATGATTTAATTAATCCAGGTGTTCAATGGATTCCAACAGCATTGATATGGGAAAATTATGAACGGGCTTTTCAGGTTCTGGATTTGCCTAAATCCTTCATTGATTCAACTGCATACGTGTTAAGAGTTAGTGTTGCTGCAACTTTATCCAGTGCCTTGATTGGTTATGGATTTGCTCGCTTTGAATTCCCGTTTAAAAAATTATTCTTTGCCATCATGTTGGCCACATTTATTCTTCCGCAACAAGTGACCATGGTTGCCAACATGCTAATCTTTAGAGAATTAAACATTATCTCTTCCGAGTCAGCGATGCTATTTCCTGCGTTGACTGGTCAAGGAATTAATGCCGCAATTTATATTTTAATTTTCTATACTTTCTATAAAACCATTCCAGGAATCTTGATTGAGTCTGCTGAAGTTGATGGCGCAGGACAACTTAGAATTTTTAGATCGATTATTCTGCCTTTGGCGATTCCTTCGTTTGTCATTGTGTTTTTATTTAGTTTTGTTTGGTATTGGAATGAATCGTTTATTACTGGTTTATATGTCGGGGATAAAGTAACCTTGCCGTTATGGTTACAAGCCTTTCGATCCTCTTATGAATCCATTTTTCTACCAGGGACACCAGGCGCAGAATTGAATGAAGCAATTTTGTTAGCCGGCAACATGTTGACCATCTTACCCTTGTTGATCCTTTACTTCTTTAGTCAAAAACTATTTACCCAAAGCATTGATCGCACGGGGATTACAGGAGAATAAGTATGAATAAGATGTACAGTCTTGCCTTGTTAACGTTTACGTTAACCGCATGTGTAGATCCTACTGGAAGTTCTGGGGTGCCCAATGGGTTGTTACCATTAACACCTTTTGAAGGTTGTGGCGTACAATCGATTGATAACCAATGGGTATGTACGTGGGCGGATGAATTTACTGGAACCACATTAAACACTGATCATTGGAATGTTGAAGTCAATGGCAATGGTGGCGGCAATCAAGAAGCTCAATTTTATCTTGCAGAAAATATTGCAGTCAATGATGGGACCTTAAAAATTACCGCAAAAAGAGAAACCCATTTAAATCGTCAGTACACCAGTGGACGCATTAATTCCCGTTATAAAGTGAACACTCAGTTTGGTCGTGTTACCTTCCGGGCCAAGATGCCAGGAGGACGAGGAACATGGGCTGCAGTATGGATGCTTCCTTTATTTAATTTATACGGACAATGGCCAAACAGTGGAGAAATCGATATTTTAGAGTATGTCGGTTATGATCCAGGTACCATCTTTGCTGCTACACATACAAAAAAGTTTAATCATCAATCTGCCAGTGGAAATCCAAGTTTTTCAAAAGAGTTGGTTGATCCCGAAAATCAATTCTATGAATACGAAATGATTTGGTTACCTGGAGAAATTCGAATGTTGGTTGAAGGGAATCAATTTGCCCTCTTCCGTTATGTCCCTCAATTTAATCAAGATGATCGCCATCAAGATGTGTTCCCATTTCATGAAGATTTTTATTTCATTATCAATCTAGCCATTGGTGGTAGTTGGGGAGGCGTTCAAGGAATCGATAATACGATTTTTCCAACAACCCTAGAAGTCGATTATTTAAGAATGTATCAATGGGATTATGCTGTTCATGACAAATTTCCACCCAATACACCAAGCGGGCTTGCCACAGCGCGGTTAAAAAATACCATTCACTGGAATCGCCCAATGGATGATACTTGGGTAAAGGAATATGTCGTTTATCTTGATGGTGTTCTCCATCGGGTCGCAAGCATTCATCAATTTACTTTTACAGGTTTAGAAGTTAACCGCACGTATGAAGTCCAAGTTCAAGCGATTGATTTTGTGGGAAGAACCTCAGAGCTTTCGGATCCAATTGATTTTATTTTTGGAGCATAACTTATGTTAAAAGAACATAAAAAACTCGTTTTCTCTGATAAGTTTAACTCACTCAATCGTGATGTTTGGAATTTTGAAGTTGGAGATAAATGGCATAACGATGAACGCCAATGTTATCGCGATTCTTCTAATAATGCCAAGATTACTTCGAATGGATTAAGATTGATTGCTACTCTTCATCCTGAGTTACAACATTGCCGATATCAATCGGTAAGAATGAATACAAAAGGGAAAAAAGAATGGCAGTATGGAACCTTCATTGTCAGAGCAAAACTTCCAAAAGGAAAAGGTTCTTGGCCAGCAATTTGGTTTCTAGGGCATGACATCGGTAAAGTGAAATGGCCATTGTGTGGAGAAATTGATTTGATGGAAATGGTGGGTCATGATCCTGAAATGATTCATTTTAGTTTACATTCACACTTGAACAATCACATCATTAAAACGCAACGAACTAAATTTCAACCCATCAAAGGCGTTCAAGATGACTTTCATGATTACAAAATGATTTGGCGTCCAGAAGGAATAAGTTTCTTTGTTGATGAAAAACACTATGTTACCTTTGAGAAAAAACCTGGAGATTCCGTTGAGAGTTGGCCATTTGATAAACCATATTATTTAATTTTAAATATTGCAGTGGGTGGGACATGGGGTGGGCAAATTCATGAACCTGATTTACCATACATGATGGATATTAACAAAGTGGAGGTTTACCAAGAATGAACGTGATTGTATCTTCTGAAGCAGGCGCACGATGGCAACTTCAACAACCTCAATCTCAATTCAAACCTGTTGGTTTTATTTTTAAACTATTACCACAACAACAATTTCAAACGCATCTGGGATTTGGTGGATCACTAACTGAATCAGCCGCGTATACGATCAAAGAAAATCATGATGAGGCAACCATCCAATCCTTGCTTGATCTCTATTTTACTTCTGAAGGATTAGGGTATAACTTCACCCGTATTCACATGAACTCAAGTGATTTTTCCTTAGGTAATTACACGTATGTTAAGCATGGAGATATAAGTTTAAACAGTTTTTCAATCGCTCGAGAACATTGGTATGTTTTGCCGATGTTAAAGAAAGTGTTAAAACAAGTCCCCAATCTAAACATTCTGATTTCGCCTTGGTCGCCACCAGGATGGATGAAAGACAATGCTCAAATGAATCACGGTGGGAAACTAAAAAAAGAAATGCATGCAACATGGGCTCAATATTATGTTCGTTTTATTCAAGCCTTACAAAAAGAAGGCATTCAACCTTGGGGCGTGTCTGTTCAAAACGAGCCTGCTGCTAAACAAGTTTGGGATTCATGTTTATATTCTGCAGAAGAAGAAAGAGATTTTATTAAATTTCACCTTGGACCTCTATTCAAAAAGAATTTTGGGGATGCGATGAAACTTTTGGTCTGGGATCATAACCGCGACATCATGCTGGAGCGAGTCAAGCCGATTTATCAAGATCCAATTGCAAGTTCTTTTGTCTGGGGTACTGCTTTTCATTGGTACGGAGAAGAGGTCTTTGCCAACGTCGGCAAAACCAAAGCGCTCTATCCGGACAAACATTTGTTGTTTACGGAAGGTTGTATTGAAGGTGGACCAAGACCAGGATCTTGGGATACAGGAGAACGTTACGCTCGAAACATTATCGGTGATTTTCTTCAAGGCAATGAAGGTTTTATTGATTGGAATTTAGTCCTTAATGAACAAGGTGGACCAAACCACGTTGGTAATTATTGTGATGCACCAGTTCTATTTGATCGCCGTCAGAAAACGGTGATTAAAAATAGTAGTTATTATGTCATTGGTCATTTTTCTAAATTTATTATTCCTGGATCGATTCGCATTGGATACGAAGCAACGTTACCTTTGGGTGTTCAAGCGATTGCCTATCAACGTCCAGACAACCAAAAGGTCGTTGTGTTTCTCAATACAAACAAAGAAGCTTTTGACATATCCTTCCCTCGAGATCAATCTTGGCAAGTGGTTCAACTTCCTGGACGTGCCATTATTACCTTATTGAAAATATGAAACATAAGTTAACTAAATTTACCATCCACGATCTTGCAGCTGACCTTTCTTTAGCCCCTGGAACCGTCAGTAAAATCCTTAACGGAAAAGGAAACATTCCTGTTGAAACAAGGAAACGGGTTTTACAACGAGCCAAAGAAGTGGGTTATGTTGCCAACCATTCGGCCCGAGTGTTGAAAGCTGAACACACGTGGACAATTGGGGTGGTTTTTTCCGACATCGCATCCTTTGGTTTAGAACATCCTTTTTTTGGTTCCATCATTCAAGCATTCAAAAACTTTATTGAAGACAAGGGTTATGAGATGGTATTTATTCCTAAAAAAATTGGCAAACAAGAACAAACTTATTTGCAATGGGCGACGAATAAAAGTGTCGACGGTGTCCTCTTATTAACTGGTGATGTGAATGCATCAGACATTCAAGAATTGATTCAGGCAGACATTCCCTGTGTTTCTGTGGATATGGTGGACCCTTCCTTGACCACCATCATCAGTGATGACCGACAAGGCATTGAATTAATCTTTAAGCATTTTTTACAATTAGGTTTTCAAACCATTTACGCCTACTCAGGTTCAAATTTATCGCGCGCCTATCAACAACGAAGCGAAGCATTTGAAACATTAACCAAAACATTTAAAACCAATCGCCCCAAACATTCTTACTTTGTTACAGATCGATATGGGGTTCAACATTATTATGAACAAGCGTTACTTTGGATTCAGTCTTGGATCAGTAAACCTGAAGCAGTCATTGCATTCTCGGATGATATTGCCATGGGTTTAATTCGAGCCTTAATTGAACTTGGCTATCGGGTTCCAGAAGATGTTTCGGTGTCTGGTTATGACGATATTCAATTTGCTAGTTTGTTTTCTCCTGCCCTCACGACCATCAAACAAGACAAAAGACGGATTGCAGAAACCGCAGCCATGACGTTATTGGAAATGATTGAGAAGAAATCATTCACCAAAGGTGTTACATCCGTTCCTGTTCAATTGATTGTTCGCCAATCGACCAAACGGATTAAGTAAGTTTTGTTTTTGTTCGAATTAAATAAATCCCAATGGCAATCATGAAGAGAAGAATACTGATGACTTCAATCGGTAAATCCAAAAAAATGAATTCAATGATGCCAAAATAAAGCAATAAGTTTGCGAAGGTTAAGAAAGTATATTGCAATAACGTTTCTATCCAAAAAGGAAAAAATCTTTTGTGTTGAATGGTAAAGGCAATTCTTAAAGGATAGGTATAGACCAATGGCATGCCAATAACAAGAATGTGTTTCCAAGTTGGTTGGTCTTTGACCCACTGTAAGGCTTTTTTGGTTGGCGAAAATCGTGCTAATGTTTGACCATATTTTCTATAGAGAACATGAACAAGTAAATAGAAAAATGAAAACCCAATGATGAAACCAATCAGGAGGATTAAACTTGCTAACCAGATGGATTCAACCAAGATTGTAAGGATGGTTAACAGTAACAATGCTGCTGGTCCTTCAACGGTTGGATGAAGAATAGCCAAGGAAAAAATGATGATAATTCCTGCAAAACCAATGCTTAAGACCCAATCTTCAAATGATAACCATAAGGTTTCTAACATAACCATATTGTACCTTTAATAAGATTTGGTTAAGAATTAAGTTAGAGGTTTGGAAAACGTGTAAGAATGCTAAAATTAATTCAAGAGGTTTTTATGGAAAAACAACAAAAAGTCATTAAAAAATCCAAATTTAATAAAAAAGAGTGGGCCTATATTTTTTATGACTGGGCTGAATCCGCTTATACCGTTATTTTTGCAACCTTTATCTTTCCATTGCTATATGGTTACTTGAGTGTTGAAGTTGGTGGCTTAGGCCAAAACACCGCAGATTCATTGTTTGCTTTTCTCGTTTCTGGAATTAGTTTGGTGGTTGCCATCCTCTCTCCAATCCTTGGCACACTCGCAGATTATCGTGGATTAAAGAAAAAATTCTTTATGATTTTTTTCTTTGTTGGTTTAATTAGTGCTATCTCGATGATTTTTTATCCAATCTTTGAAACCCAATCATTTTGGTGGGTGATTTTAATTCCTTACGTCGTTGGAACAGTTGGTTATACTGCCACGAACGTGTTTTATGATTCATTCATTGTTGATATGACCGATGATGAAAACATGGATCGAGTTTCTACCGCCGCCTATGCCTTTGGTTATATTGGTGGTAGTACCATCCCCTTAATCGTAGCCGTTGTTTTACTAACCATTCTTCCTGATGCCATTCCAGGTTTTACACTCACTTTAGGATTCCAAATCACATTTTTGTTTACCTCCTTATGGTGGCTTATTTTCTCCATTCCATTCTTGAAGGAAGCCAAGCAAGTTTATGGGATCACTCCAGAAAAATCACCGGTTAAAAAATCCTTTGTTCGTTTATTTAAAACACTAAAGGAAGCAAAAAAATATCCAAAAATATTTTTATTCTTGTTGGCGTTCTTTCTCTATATTGATGGAGTTCATACGATCATTAATCTTGCGGCACGTTTTGCCGTGAACGCGCTTGATATTCTTCCAGAAAATGAATTAACAACATTACTTCCAATTTTCTTGGTTATTCAAGTTGCTGCTTTCATCTTTGCTTTAATTTTTTCTCGATTAAGCAAAGTGATTAAAACGGAAAAGATTTTACTCGTTAATATTGCCACCTATGCATTGATTGCAATCTTCGGTGTGTTTATTAGAGAGTTATGGCATTTTTATATCTTAGGTATAATGGTTGCAACCTCTCAAGGTTCCATCCAAGCATTATCACGTTCGTACTTTGGAAAAATTATTCCAAAAGAAAAGACGAATGAATTCTTTGGTCTTTATACAGTGTTCTCCCGATTTGCTGCAGTCATTGGTCCGTTTATCGTTGGTACCGTTGCTAGTTTAGTCACCCTTCAATTTGGAGATCTTCCTGGTGGAAACCTTCGTTATGGTGTCTTATCATTAATCATTTTATTTATCGCCGGTGGTTTGATTTTTAACAAAGCAAGAAAACTGCCAGACACGAAAAAGATTGATGCTTAATCATGCCATCGATTTTGACGCATCATTATTTCGCGAATTTGTTTATTGACCGTAATCAAAAACGATGGCCCTTTGCTAAAAAGCTAACACCTTTAATTTGGCTTGGTTCACAAGGGCCTGATCCTTTCTTTTTTTATGGACGTGCACCCTTTAAAAGTCGGTTAGGCAAAACATCGTTGAATCAGTTTGGGTCATTGCTCCACAATCAACTACCACATCAATCTATTTGGACATTAATTAAGCATGGATGGTTGGGGCCTAAAGCAGATGATGTCACCAAATCTTATGTGTTGGGTGCATTAACCCATTATGTCTTGGATCGAACATGCCATCCCTATGTATTTTATCGAAGTGGATTTGATGAACAAGGGTCTTTAACCGATCATTACAATGCCGATCATGCAAAATTAGAAGTAGAAATTGATCTTGCACTCATCCATCATTTGCGGTTATCTTCAACCATATATCAACCCAAAGTCACTCTTCAAGTTGATCCGGTATCGCTACAATCCATTAGCCAGCTGTATTTCCAAGCCTTTCCAAAACAAGTGAATCATGAAGCTTTTCAGCAGGCTGTTGAAGACATGAAGGCAACGTACAAGTTTTTATACCATGGATCTTGGTTAAATCGTTTATTGGTGATCATCATTGCTGGCAAACGTTCTTTACCTTTTAGCTTAATTCACCCGCACAAGATTCTTGCTGAACGGTCAAAAGTTGTGTTAAATCTCCAACATCAATCATGGCGTCATCCTGTCACTGGCGTGGCATCCAAAGATTCTGTCATGAATTTAATTGAAAAAAGTGAACAATTGATCGACGACATAAGCAAAGCATTAGATCAAAATAAAGTTGATGAATCTTGGCTAAAGACATGGTGCCAAGGCATTGATTATGACGGCAAAGAAATTGGGACTACCATGAAATTTTTCCAGTCAATGTATCCAAGCTATCGAGGAAAACCTCATCAAGACCAATCCCTCTCCAAAAGTAAGAAGAAAAGCGTATAATGTTTTTTTGTGAAGTTTCCATGGATTCAATTTAACTTAAAATATATTACCCTTTATGTCTTAGGCATTTTTGCATTAGGTTTAGGGGTTGCTTTATTTGCAAGAGCAAACCTTGGTGTCGCACCTTGGGATACGGCAATTTTAAACTTTCAACGGTTGTTACTAAATAATCAACAATCCATCACCATAGGCCAAAGTTCATTGATTCATACTACTGTGTTGTTAGTCATCGTCTTGCTATTGGGCAAACGTTGGCAATCCTTGATGGCAATTGTTCCGATGATTTCGATTTCATTGTCGATTGATTTTTGGGACCGAGTGGTGTTACTGGACCTGGATGCTAGTTCACTAGATTTATTGACAAGAATTATGTTTTTTTTATTTGCAACATTGTTCATGACATGGGGATTAGCAACCATCATTATTTCTGGATTCCCTCCGAATGTATATGATGACTTTCAACTAACATTGATTCGCGTATTTAAAATTAAATCATTCGCATTAGCGAGGTGGATTATTGAGTTTATGGGTTTAGGTATTGGTTTAATCTATGCGTTGATTCAAGGGGATGGTCTAGGAAGCATCACCGTATTATCATTTGTTTTAGCAGTTGCCTTCGGAAGCCTGATGACATTATTTGTAAATCAATATCGTAAGTACGGAATATTGAATCGTCAATTATGAAACAGAAATTAATCGCGTCCAAATACCACTTGATGAGTTATATTTTCGCTCTTTTTACTGCAGCTTTTGGTGTGTTCTTAATGAAATCAAGCACCCTTGGATTGGGGCCGTGGGGCGTTGCCGCTTTTGAATTGAATGTTTTACTTAAACCCATTCTTGGTTTCTTCACTTTCGGGATTGCTTCTAGTATTCATACATATATCATCATCTTTTTAATCTTGTGGATCAATAAAAGTTTAAAGTCCGTCTTTGTTTTTGTCTCTGTTCTATTGATGAATACGATGGTAGATTTTTATGATTTCATCATTTTCCCCGACTGGTCAATTTCTGGATTACCATCTGCTATTTTCTCTCACGGTTTAGGGTTTATCTTGTATTGCATTGGATCAGCCTTTTTTATCCTGTCTGGTTTTCCTGGGATGGTTTTGGAAGAATTCACCTTTTCTTTAATGAGAATAACCAAAGTTAAAAGTTATCCTATGATGCGAACCTTTGTATCCTTTTTCGGATTTATTCTTGCAATTATATATGGTTATTTTTCTGGCTCAAATGCAAGTTCGATCACCGTATTGTCGATTGTTTTAGGGTTTGCTTTTGGTCCATCGATTCAATGGGTAGTCAAAAGAATTCGTCAAACATCAATTGGCGCAAAGTTAACCATAAAACGAGCTTAATTGCTTTGATATTCTGGAAATAACAAAGACTGGACAGTTGTTTTTGTTTCGAGGTTATAGCTAATCATTTGTTGATTCGAAAAGGTGTGGATAAAATCATTGATAATAACCCCACGATCAACTTGAACGAATCCAATTGAACTCGAAGGGTGTTCAATTTTTTCAATCAATTGAATTGGCATCGCATCGGTAAAGTCGATGGAAAAGATAAAGTAGTAACTATGATAACTAAATTCGTAAAATCCTTCTTCAGTAAGTGAATTGGTGGTGTTATTGGATTGAATAAATTCTTGTTGGTATGCATTCACTGCAAACGCAAAGATACCATGGTCAACTGAAACGGTCATGGCTTTATGATCCCATAAAGCTTCGGACCAGGCCCATTGCCAAGATAAACGATCTTCTTCAGGAATCCCATCGAAAATGGCTTCTGTGAGAAGATAAGTTTGAATCACATCACTTTGACCTTCGCGAACATCATAAGCAGAAAGTTTCATGCCTTTGAGTTGACCATTGTCATCCGCGTCATAACCAAATCCAAGGATATGGTCTTCACCCCATGGGTGTTGATAGGTGTCAAAGCCAGGCAAGACAATTTCTTCGCGTATCGCTGGGTTGGTTGGATTCGTAAGGTCAATGATGTATAAAGGATCGGTTCTTAAAAAGGTCACCACATACGCAAGTGGGCCTTGGAAACGAACTGACATAATCGATTCATTAGGTTTTCCTAAACCTTCTTCAAGTAAACCCGTGATGCCAAACGTTCCGTCATTTAAATCTTCAAGGATATAAAGTCGATTGGTAATCGTCCGATCTTCCCATGACCACCACCATGCATCCGCTCGCCAATCCCAAACGGTATCTGTGGTTGCTATCCGGAACATGCCTTCGTAAGCATCCAGTGCAAATTGATTGATGGCAACACCACGAATAGTTCCTACCGTTGTCAACGTAAGTGAAGCGTTGGCAATATCCAAATCAAATTTCAGGATGGTGGTTGTCTGATAACTTTGCGGATCTTCCCAAAGATAGTTAGATTGAGCCAAATAAAGATGGTTGGCATCCACATATATCTTTTTATAATCTGGAATCGTCCCTAAATAACCTGATGCTTTATATTCAATTGCATCAGGATTGGAAAATAAACGTAAACCTGTAAAGGTGGTCATTGCATAAAGATTATCGTCATTAACATAGGACATAGATTCATAAGGCATGAATGATGTTGGTTCACCATTTTCTACAAAGGATGGTCTTAAATCAGCTTCTTGGTTATAGGTGTAAAAGTAATGATGCCCGACCAAATACAAGGTTTCTCCAATGATTGTTTCACCGTTCAAGATAGGAACTATCCGATGATCAATAAAGGCTGAGTTGGTATTGAGGGTATAGACAACTGATAACGATTGACGATCAATAAGGATAACTGATCCAGTCGGTTGCCACCACATAAAATCAGCGCAAAAATAAACATCTCCATTGTCATCTTTGCTTGAGCAAGTGGATTGATTGAGATTATATCGATAGCCAATAATAACTAAGTAATCATCAGTGATATACATGCTATCTGTGAATGTAGTTTCTTCGTTACTCTCTAAATTGATCGTGGTGACATAAGTGACAACATTATTTCTATCCACTTGCATCACGCGAACCCGGCTATCCCAACGACTTGCATAATAAATAAACTCGCCATCCGTTTTAATCACATCGCCTTCTTTGATGCCTGCAACTTGGCTATTGGTATCCACAAAAGAATTTTTATCTTCGTTTTGACTTGAAGCCGTATCCTCACTCACACCAGGCATTGGGTTACCTGACATAAACTGACGATCTTCTTGTGAGGTTTGTAATAAAGTTCTTAAGTGACTTTCATCTTTAACTTCATGGACACCAACAGGTTGAAGAGGGATAGAAGGATTTGTTCTTGGAGATAAGGTTCCAACCACAAGCATGGTGGTCATTGCTAACCAACTCACCAAAGATACCGGTTTAATTTTTGCTTTTTCTGAGGATTGAAAAGGTATTGCAATCCATATAAAGCCAATCAAAAAACCTAAAAAGCCTACAAAAACCATTAAATTTAATAAACTATTCATTTTGTTAATTTATCCTCTATACCTAATAGACCATCTAGTATCCCTTTTCTTTCTCGAAATCGCGATGGAATTAAGTTAAAATAGAAATATGGCAATAGCAAATGTTAATGATGGTCCACTACCTGTTAGCCTTTGCCGGCAACGAG
>JBIIZK010000117.1:0-4234 GCA_044346305.1 Bacilli bacterium | reverse complement strand
TGTTCATTCAATAAAACTCATTCTATAAATTTATAAATAGATTAGGCAGCGTAAGAAACACTGTGAATTAATAATGTTCCAGAGACTGGTGCAGCTACAGTTCCGTTGTTTGGAAGTGTATGGAAAACAACCAGTAAGTTTAAGGTTGCGCGATCAGCTGCACTAATTGTTGATATATCTAAGACGAATGTTTGCTTTGCGCCAGTAGCAACTGAACGAGCTTCTTTGTTAACACCACCTTGTTTTTCAATCTTGAATAAATATTCATGACCAGTAACACCGGTATACTCAAAGTTAACTTTTGTCTTTGTTGCATCGAATGTGCCATAAATTCTCATTTGAGCATTTGCATTCCAGAAATCAGCCGTGGTGTTTAAATAACCAATACTTGTACCAGTTGGGGCATAAGTCATGGTTGGGAAACCATAGTTACTCCAGGCTGGCGAAATGACTAATCTCGCTGATGAACCAACAACACGAACGTCAATTAAGAAAGCATGAGGAACTTGAGCAGTACCCACTAAAACTTTAATATTGCCACCAGCAGTTGCGACCGCGCCGGTTGGGAAGGCAGCGACTTTATCAAAGCCTGCATCAAAACCAGTATTCCAAGTATCGCCAGTTTTGACTTTAAATTCTTTATTTAGACCAATCGTGAACACACCATAGTATTTACCAGTGGTTCCAACTTCTGTTAAGGCTAAAGTCTTGTCTCCTGGTGTCCATTCAGTTGTTTGAACGGTACCCACTAAGTGGAAACCGCCAGTTGGGCGAACAACGTTACCCACACGTGTGACCGTTGCAGTAGTGGTTGTACCAACATTTAACGTAACTGTGAATGAACCATCACGAACAACCTTGATGTTACCACCAGCGTTGTCACCAGCATTAACAATATCTAATACATTAGGAGCGACTGCAAAAACGCCAAAACCTAAATCGCCACCCCATGCACCGTTCTTAACGAATTTAAATTCTTCGTTTTGATATAAGTTTAAGGTTAAAGAATAAAGTTTATTTTCATCTTTATCGTTACCTAGTTTAAATGACTTGTCTTCAGCAGTCCATCCATTAATGGTGCCAACTAAAGCCCAATCAACAATTGCTGGTGCAACTGGAGGTGGAACAATTGGATTACCATTTCTTAATATTGTGAATGATCTTGTTAAAGCTGGAAGCGAAACAAAGGTAACTGTGTAATTACCAGCTACTAACGTCTTAAAGTTACCAACCCCACCAACCCCTGGATCAAAACCAGTGTTAGATGCAGCTGGGATAACTAATGCACCTTGAGCGTCTTTTGTCCAAGTAACACCCTTGTCAATAATAGAAAGACCTGCGGATAGAGGACCAATTTCACCATTAGCCCAATCGGTACCAATGACTAATTTCCAGGTTGAATCAACATAAAGATCACCTGTCCACACGAATGTGTTTGTTCCCGTAGCACGGGTCATGATTGGCGCATTTGCTGGCGTCCAATTACTGATGTTGGCTTGGCTACCAATAAAGCGATACTGATTATTATCAACTGCGGCAGACGAAGATGCAGGCACGGATGACGATGTCGCCGGGCCGCATGCGGCTAAGACAAATAACAATGCAGGTAATAGATGATTTTTATTCATTAAAAAATCCTCCTTTTCTATTCCTATATCCATATATTAAAGCGCTTACATTTATTTGTAAAGAACTTTTTGAATAAGTTAACAAACGATTAAATTCTTTAAAACTTCTAGATTAATTCTAAATGCTATCGTGATAATATAAAAAGTGTAAAGGGGATTTTATGAAAAAAATCACTACATTAATGATGTCATTGATGTTTGTTGTTGCTGCGTGTGGCGGGACGACGTCTAGTTCTTCAGGGTCAACGATTCCTGGTCCTTTAGATTTACCTGCCGCTTCTGAACCGACCATCATTTTTCACTATAATCGACCAGATGGGGCTTATGAGAATTGGAATATGTGGATTTGGGCGATGGGATATGAGGGTGCTGGATATCAATTTACTGGTGACACGACTTATGGGAAATATTTAAGAGCACCGCTTTCAACTTGGGCTGGCTCAAGTGAAATTGGCTTTATTGTTAGAAAGAGTTTACCTAACGAAGATTGGAATGCAAAAGATACAAGTTCGGATCGATTTGTTAATTTAAACGAATGGACCGCAAATCAAAATGGGGATTACAACGTCTTCCTAAAGTCGATGAATGCGTCGGTATTTGTAGATATGGATGGCTCAATTTACAATGGTGTTCGTTCTGCGATGTTCCAAAACACCTCCATTGTTTTGATTAGCACAACTGCAGCTGCCAACAAAATTGAAATCTTTGAAAATGGAACTTTAAAGAAAACAGTGAATGCATTAACCATTAATAACGCAGTCGATGTATACGTCAACATTGCGACAGAAATTAATCCAGTTAATTTTGCAGCGCAATATACAGCCAAGGTTTATTTTACGGAAAATGATCCAAAACCTCGCACGGTACCAGTGTTAATTAACCGGTTATTTTCTTCTTCAAGTTTTGGTGACCAATATAACTATGATGGCGAATTAGGACCAATATACACACAAGCCTCCACTACTTTTAAAGTGTGGGCACCAACATCTTCGGATATGAAATTACGTCTTTATAACAATGGGACACCCGTTGCAATTTCTTCTCAATTAGGTAATGATCAATTCACCTCGTACAACATGACACGAACCACCAAAGGGGTTTGGGAAGTCACCGTAACTGGTGATTTACACGCTAAATACTATACTTATTTCGTCACCAACGCCAGCGGGGTTCATGAAGTTGTGGATCCTTACGCAAAGGGTGCTGGTGTCAACGGCCGACGCGGCATGATTGTTGATTTTAGTAAAACCAACCCATCCGGATGGACTGGGGTGAATGATACGAACACTTATGAAAACAACACTGATGCTGTTATTTATGAACTTCATGTTCGCGATTTATCCATGGATCAATCGTGGAATGGTACAGCGAGCAAACGCGGTAAATACGCTGCGATGCATGAAACTGGCACCACGTTCACAGGTTCTGGTCGCACGGTCAAGACAGGGTTTGATCACATTAAAGAATTAGGTGTTAACGCCGTTCATATTCTCCCGATGTATGATCACCACAATAACGAACTATCCGATGAATTTAACTGGGGTTATAATCCGCTAAACTATAACGTACCAGAAGGTCAATATTCTTCAAATCCTCATGATGGCTTAGTAAGAATTCGTGAAGTTAAAGACATGGTCAAAGCATATGATGATGCTGGCATTAAAATTGTCTTAGACGTCGTTTATAACCACTTAGGGGATGCCAATGGGAGTAACTTCCAACGATTAGTTCCTGGTTATTTCTTCCGTTATAACTTAGATGGTTCTTTATCCAATGGTTCCGGCGTTGGTAACGACACCGCATCAGAACGCTATATGTTCTCGAAGTTTATTGTTGATTCTACTGCTTTCTGGGCAGAAGAATATAAATTAGGTGGTTTCCGATTTGATTTAATGGGTCTTCATGACACCGCAACGATGAAAGCAGTCAAAGATGCAGTTACTGCCATCGATCCTGACACTCTCATTTATGGTGAAGCTTGGAATATGTCAGGAACAGTCACCTATGCTAACGTGCCAATGGCTAACCAATCGAATCTTGCAAGTTCAAACATGGCTGGAATTGGAGCATTCTCTGATTTAATGCGTGATGCAGTTCGTGGTGGGGTTTTTGATGGACCAAGCAAAGGTTGGGTCCAAACCACGACACCAAACGCAAGCAGTATTTCATCCTTGAGACGTTCATTTAAAGGTCAACTCAACACCAACAATGATCCAAATCGTGTTGTTAGTTATGTCTCTGCTCATGATAACTTAGGACTTTATGATAAATTACTAACTTCTGGTGTTAGTGTTGCCAATGCTCCTAAAGTTAATACTCAAGCTTCGTCAATGATGATTTTCTCTCAAGGAATTCCGTTCTTCCATGCTGGGGATGAACTCATGAGACAAAAGATTAATGCTGACGGAAGTTTCAACCACAACTCATATAACGCGCCAGATTCAGTGAACTCGATTAAATGGGCAAACAAAGCGGCTCATTTCGATTACTTCACCAAGTATCAACAAATGATTGCCTTAAGAAAAGCCACTGAAACCATGCGATTAGGAACGGCGACTGAAGTAGGCATTCAATATAACGATCTGAATGACTTTGGAGGATTAACC
>JBIIZK010000069.1:0-4300 GCA_044346305.1 Bacilli bacterium | reverse complement strand
ATGGCGTCCGTATGTGATTTAAAGAATCGAAAACTTACGAGTTACTATTCGATTAAAGATGACTTGGTACATGCTGGCGCGATTTATGTAGACGCACCAGTGGTGGTCGATGGCAATTATGTCACCTCAAGAACCCCAAAAGATTTACCAGTCTTTTTACCAGCATTCATCAAATTAATTAGTTAGTGTTTGTTTAGTCTTGAAGTTGAACTCGCCGGTCCATCACAATCGGTTGAGGGTAATCTTTACCAATCTCACATCCGTACATCGCCATTTCAAGACCATTCATTTTCCAAGGCTCAAATCGTAAGGGAAGGGGAATCTTTTTTAGATTAGGTAGCCAGTGGGAAAGGTACTCACCACGTGGATCATATTTTTTTGCTTGAAGGGATACATTAAAGACTCGATCTTCTCGAGGGTCAACACCAACCCCACTGATGTATTGCCAATTACCATAATTGCTGGACACATCATAATCAAGCAAGTAATGTTCGAACAAGGCTGCTCCGAATCGCCAATCAAGGCGAAGTATTTTACTCATAAAACTCGCGACATTTTGTCTGCCACGATTTGACATCCATCCGGTTTGATACAGTTCGATTAAATTAGCATCTATCAAAGGATACCCAGTCTTTGCTTCAAGAATCGCTTGAACAACCTTAGGTTGATGTTGCCAGGTTTGCTTCATTCCTTGCATGCCTGATTCCGCAAAGAATAAATCACTCACTTGAAAGTGAAGATAGTAGAAGAAGTCACGCCAAAGGAGTTCAAACCATAACCAATAGGTAGATTGATTTTTCTTTAAAGTTGCTTCTACTTTTTTTAACTCGGTATAAATTTTTCTTGAAGACAATAAACCTAGTGATAAAGCCGGAGAGAGTTTGCTACTATCCGCAAACGCTAGCATGTTATTTCTTGTTTCTTTATACATTAAGACGTGTTGGTCGATAAAAAAATATTGCTGTAAATGTTTTTTAGCTTCGCTTTCTCCGCCATTGATCAGCATCGTTGGCTTAAGCATCTGTTGTTCCAGCACGTGCCATTCATCTTTAAGTATTGGTAAGTCAGCTTGATGATAAGGCAATAGCGATTGTGGGGAAAGCACTTGAATCGATGCTTCAATACGTAAACGTGCATCCGTGAATCGCTTTGGTAAATCAGTGAGTAACCAAGGATAGTGTGTAGGGGACACGATGGGCTTATCATGAACCAAGGTCAACGCAGGTTGCCCAAGGACGGTTAATAATTTTTTACGTAATAAGATTTCCTCTGATCCAGGTTCCGCTGCGCAGTAAACATGATTCACAATCATCGGCGAAAACATCGATGCGTGAAGATGATTATCTTGAAAGACATACAGTGGAATATTCAACTGGCTTAAATTCTTTTTTAAGTCGATTAAGCTATCCCATAAAAATCTGAGTCGATAGGCACCACTTTGTGTAAGCCCCCACTTTGTTTTGCTTAAGGTTTGAATCGGGAAAAGATAGACACCAATTATTGGTAAACCTTGTTTTTTTGCTTCGATTAAACTTAATTGGTCATCTATTCGAAGATCGTGTTGAAAGTAAACCAATGATACTTGTTGTCCCATGGTTACTTTAAGATTTCCTTAGCATTGTCCAGGATGGCTTGTTGATCGTTGCTTTGCATTTTGCCCCAAACATTAAGCATCATCGACATCCGTGGATTGGATTTAAAGCTATCTTGTTTGGTTGCTAAATAATGCCAATACAAACTATTAAAAGGACATGCTTTCTTGCCAGTTTTTAAAGTGACTTGAAAGGAACAATCATCACAGTAATTTGACATTTTATTGATGTAGGCTCCTGAAGAAATGTAAGGTTTTGTTGCCATTTTTCCACCATCGGCATGTAAGCCCATTCCGAGGACGTTTGCGGCAACCACCCATTCGGAAGAATCAATATACATTTCATTAAACCATCGATTGACTGATTGGGGATTCACTTCGGCAAGATTAGCATAATTACTTAAGACCATCAGGCGTTGAATGTGATGGTTATATCCATGCTGAATCGTTTCCTCAATGGTGTTTTTTAGACAATTCATCTCAGTCTTTCCATGGTAATAAAAATCTGGAAGTGGTCGTTGATGCTGAAAATGATTGACCTTTAAATAGTCTTCACCCATCACCAAATAAACACCACGAACGTATTCTCTCCATCCTAAAATTTGGCGAATAAAGCCTTCTGTCGAAGCGATTGGGGCTTTGCCTTGGCGGTACATGGATTCAGCACCTTGAATCACTTCAAGAGGGCTTAGCAGTCCAAGATTTAAGCTACTGGCGATTAATGAATGAGACATCCAAGGTTGATTAGTAAGCATCGCATCTTGGTAGTCACCAAATGTTGGGAGACGGTTGGTTAAAAAATGTTTGAGTAAACTGAGTGCATTCTGGCGACTGACTGGATAGGCAAAGTCCTCAATCTTTCCTGGATGATTCGTAAATCGTTGTTCGACTGCTTTTTTTAATTTCGTGGTGATTGCATCCATAGGAAAAAATTGACTCGGAATAAAGCTCACATCCGAAGAAGCAGATTGACGGTTCTCTGTATCAAATGAAAACTTGCCACCTACAGGTTCATTCCCATCCATCAGAATGGCAAATTGTTTACGAAACTTTCGATACAACGGATCAAGTTTCCACGTTTGATTTGTTGGCAACAATGATGACCATGCCGAAGTCGGGATTAAAAATAAAGGGTCTTCAAGAACGCGTAGCGTTTTCACTTGTTGAATCCATCTTTGCTCATAGGCATTCGTTGGGCGAAAAACAATCAGCGATGAAAGAGCGGATAAACCTTTCACCACAGAAGGAGTCTTGATGAGTTTAATGTTCCATCCAAGTCGGGAATATTCATCCACAAAATGATGCATCGCGGATAAATGTAACAAGATTCTTTGTTTATGAAAATGGTAATGTGTCCACTGGTCATCAGAATCAATGAGGATGATTTGATCCTCACGTGGATTCAACTTCGCCACTTCAATATATTTGGGGTGAAGTTGATGTGACCATAAAAATAAAGTGCTTCCCATCTCCTTCAATGTAGCATAAGTAGTATCATATAGGCGTATGGATGCTATCTCTTTATTAGAATTAAGAACCCTTGAAGAAGCCCTAAAGGCTAATCAAATGAATGTTACCATCATGCGTCCTTGGATAACGTTAAGTTTTGGGATGTCACTGGATGGGAAAATCGCGACAAGAAAAGGCGACTCAAAATATATCACTGGACCTGAAGCGCGTTCTTTTGTTCATCATTTAAGACATCGGCATGATGCGATATTAGTTGGCATTCAAACCGTTGAAAACGACCATCCTTTATTAACCACCCGATTAGATAACATCAAGGGTAAAGACGCGGTCAGAATTATTTTAGATTCAAAACTTCGCATAGCGATTGACGAACCTTTACTCAATCAACCCAGTGATGCGAAAACTATGGTTGTTGCCAAAGCTAAATTTGCTTCTAAGGAAAAAGTAGAACAACTTACGTCCATCGGTGTGATTATCTTGCTTGATCCTCATTCATCTAAACGCATTCATTTACCATGGTTAATGAAACAATTGATTGCAAGACAAATCCGCTCCGTGATGGTCGAAGGTGGGGGAACCATTCATGAAAGTTTTATTCGTCACCGTTTTGTTGATCGCATTTATTCTCAAGTTTCACCGCTTCTAATTGGTGGAAAAAAGGCGAAGACGCCTGTGGAAGGCCTAGGCTTTCCTTTGCTTAAAGATGCAACTCGTGTAGCGTTTTGCAACCATTTTAAGTTAGGTCAAGATATAATCATAGTGTCGTCAAACCAGGAACAGGAATAATCAATAAATGTTAAAATTTTTATCCGTTAAAGAAGCGGTTACACGCTTACTATCTGGTGATAAAATTTTATTAGTCGATGATGAAAAATTAGATTCTCCAAGCCACTTTGCTCAATTTGCTGAATCTGCCTTACAAACCAAAAAACACTCATTATTACACACCGTCCCTGGCAATGTGATGATTGCCTTGGGTTTTGATAAATATGCTTCTGTTTCAAATGCCTTAAAAGATGCCAATAATGAATTTATCATTCCGATGGTGACCTTGGGTGCTCCAAGCCTAGGTTATTCTCTCAATGATAAGTTCTTTACAAGTCTCATCTCGAGGTTAGTTAAATCTGATTCATCGAATGATGATTTCCGCTTTGATGTTGGATATCAAACCTATCCTGTTAAACTAGGCGGAACCTTAAAAAAAGCGTCGCCGTTTGAAGCCATTATTGATCTAACTTA
>JBIIZK010000068.1:0-4302 GCA_044346305.1 Bacilli bacterium | reverse complement strand
ACGGTGGTTGGTAGGTATACAGCTTTTCATCATTATTTTCGACATTCTTTTTCTTATACGTTGGCGCATTGGCCAAAGCAAATTCAATCGCATCTAAAAGTTCTGGCACCCCTTCATTGGATAAAACGCTAATTGGATAAACTTTTCTTTTCTTAAGATATTTTTGAAACGTTTTTAAGTTTTCTGCTGCTTGGGGTTCATCCATTTTCGAAGCAACAATTAATGTCGGTTTGGTTAACAAATCTGTTGTATAAGCCTCTAATTCTTTAATGATACTTTCATAGGCATACACCGGTCCACGGTGAGAGGCCATATCCACCACATGAAGTAAGACGCGGCATCGTTCGATGTGCCTTAAAAAATTTAACCCTAAGCCTTTGCCTTTGCTAGCATCTTCAATCAACCCCGGTAAATCAGCAATCGTAAAAGGAGCTTTTTCCGGTCTTAACACTACCCCTAGTTGAGGAACAAGTGTCGTAAACTCATAATCCGCAATGTCTGGTTTTGCATTAGAAACAACACTCAATAATGAACTTTTTCCAACAGAAGGAAAACCTACAATACCAACATCTGCCAATAGTTTTAATTCAATGGTAATCTTTTTAGATTCTCCAGGGGTGCCTTTTTCTGCAATCCGTGGGGCGCGATTCACACTCGTTTTATAAGAGGCATTGCCTCGGCCACCTCGACCACCTTTGACAATCAAAGCGCGTTCGCCTTCTTCAGATAAATCGGCAATGATTGATTGAGTCTCATCGTCATAAATGATTGTTCCTAATGGAACTAAAATAATTAAATCTTCTCCAGATCTTCCATAGCGATCCGTAGACTGACCATTATCAGCATCTTGGGCAATAATCTTGCGTTGGTAGCGAAACTTGAACAGCGTAGTTTCTGAATGAGATGCTTGAAAATAAACCGACCCACCTCGGCCACCACCACCACCATCAGGACCACCATATTCCATAAACTTAAGACGTAAAAAGGAAATGGCACCATCGCCACCCTTTCCGGCTTTTACGATAATTTGGGCACGATCAATAAACATAATTAAGGTCGACCTGTGATGACTTGATCAATTAAATAAAATGGACGATTCTGGGTTTCAATAAATACCCGTGAAAGATATAAGGAAACAATCGAGAGAACAAAAAATAACAAAACAAACATTAAGATAATGATATTAGTCACTAACCAAAGCAAATGGATATTGGGTTCTAGTGGCAAAAAGATTCCTGCCACGAATTGAGCAATCACACTTAAGAGAAAAAATACACTAACCCCGATCCATACTTGTACTGGCCAAATCAAGGGAACGCTTGTGGTTGAAGCTATCGCATCCACAGCTAATTTCATCATGCTTTGTAAATTATAATGGGTTTCTCCCGCAGCACGTTTTGGTCGATCAAAAAGGACTTCCGTCGTCTTAAATCCAACAAAAGGAACTTCAATTCTAAAGACGCGATTTCGTTCACTTAAACGATTCACTTCGTCAGCAACGCGGCGAGAAATGAGACGGAAATGTCCAACATTTTGAGGAATCTTAATTTTTCCAGATAACTTGGCAATGAATTGGTAAAACTTAATCGCTGAAAATCTTTTGAAGAAAGAATCCTCATGACGACCTTTTCGTTTTGCATTGACCACTTCAAAACCTTCTTCAAATTTTTTAAGTAATTCAGCAATCAATATTGGGGGATCTTGTAAATCTGCATCCATGGGAATGATGGCGTCTCCAGTAGCAGTTTTGATCCCAGCAGCAACTGCAGGTTCATGACCAAAATTTCTTGAAAGATTAACAATAATTAAATTGGATTGTTTAGTCTGTTGCGCTTTGAGTAATGATAAGGTTTGATCTTTTGACCCATCATTGACGACCACCAATTCAAATTGATATTGGGGAAGGGTTGATAAGACTCGATTGATTTCAGCAAAAAACAAAGGAATAACTTTTTCCTCGTTATACATCGGTACAACTATTGAGATTTTTTTCATTAAGATAATTATAACAAAAAAGACCACTTCACGTGGTCTATTCGCTGCTTATTTAGCGACTGATTCGAGGACGATAACTTTGGTGCGATCTTTGCCCCAACGTTGATATTTCACCACACCAGTCTTGGTTGCGAAAATCGTATCATCGCTACCTTTTTGGGTATTTAATCCTGGATAAATACGTGTGCCACGTTGGCGATAAATAATGCTACCAGCGTTAACCGTTTCTCCATCGGATGCTTTCGAACCTAAACGTCGACCAGCTGAATCCCGGCCGTTGGTGGTTGAACCCACCCCTTTTTTCGAAGCGAATTGTTGAAGATTTAATTTAAATAAGTTCATGTTTATTCCTCCTTTAAGTTGATGCGAATAAATTTAGGATATTCATTGGCGATGGTTTGTAACTGAATATGCATCACGCGGTATATGGATTGATTACTTTCGTGTTTGAGATCAAGGATTTGTAGATCACTTAATCCCTCGGTGTTTTTAACCTTGACTGCTTTGAGGTCTAAGGCATTAATCGCACCGGTGACGACTGCAGAGACTGCAGCACACACGAGGTCTTCTCCATAAGGGGCGCTATTGGCATGACCGGTTACTTTCATCATCTGATAACGTTGTTGCTTTCGGATGATGGCGACTTGAATCATACTTACCCGTTAATTGCTTCAATGACTAAACTTGTGTAAGGTTGGCGGTGGCCGAGTGTTCGGCGCACGTTGTGCTTGGATTTATAAGTAAAAACCGTTAATTTTTTACTTAATCCTTGCTTCTCAACCTTAGCAGTAACCGTTGCACCCTTAACGGTTGGATTCCCAACCTTAACGGATTTATCGGCGACCAAAAGAACTTGATCAAAGGTGACCGTAGCTCCTGGTTCAGCAGTAAGTTTCTCAACGAAAATCTTTTGACCAACTTCAACACGAAGTTGCTTACCACCAGTAATGATGATTGCGTACATAAAAACCTCCTTTTCACTCAGACTCGCTCTAGCGGTCCATCCGAAGATGAGTTCAATACCTTGAGAGGCGGTTGTAGCTCGTGAGGCGACAACGTGATTAATATAGCATAAATGACCGGGAAACGTCAACGAGAAATCAGATGATTTTTTCCTGCCGCATCGAGAAATACCCTTGAAAGGAAATAATCAAATGATCAATCAAGATAAACCCTAATTTTCTTGCTTCCCGTTGGATACCAATGGTGGTGGCAATGTCCTCTTGGGATGGGGTGACGTCACCTGAAGGATGATTATGCAATAGTAAAAACTTCTTTGTATCGGTTTTCAATAAATCAACGAACAAGTCTCGGTAATCCAGTTGTAATGAAGATTGGGAACCTAAACGAAACAAGGTTTCACTCATGTAATGGAATTGGTAGTTTAATTTGATAATCAGTAACTGTTCATGAAGCAAACTTCCCAAACGTAACCGATAATGGCGGTAAACCATCGCTGGGTCATTGAGCTTGACGGACGGTAACTCATGTTTTTCAATACGTTGAAATAATTCAAACATCCCTAAAAGTTGAATCGCTTTAGTTTTTTCAAATCCTGGAATCGTCAACCATTCATGTAATGGAACCCTCATGAGTCCAATTAAACTTCCATATCGATTCAATAACATTTCCGCAATCACTAACGCAGAATGACCGCGGACACCTGAACCAATCATTAAGGCAAGTAGTTCCTTGCTTGATAAGGTTTTTACCCCATATGCAAGAGCCTTTTCTCGAGGTCTTTCGAGTGGTGCTAAATCGGCAATTCGCTTATTTCCACTCAAATTGGAATCCACCAGGAATGGTTGCCTTTCCTGTTGATGACATAAACAATCGATAAACAATCACGGCTGAAATCGCCACGATCATCACCGCCATGACTGCTGCCAAAGACACCGGTTCACCACCAGATAATGTCATCATGTCTTGTTGGGATAATTCTTCCACGCTGACATCCTCCTTATTTGTGAATAGGAGGAAAATAGAAAGCTTAACCTATTTTTTTGATTTTTTCTTTTGTTTCAATCAGTTGTTTTTTAAACAAAACTAACTTATCTTTCTCTTCTTTTATTTTTTCTTGGGGGGCTTTTTCAATAAATTTTGGATTGGCAAGCATGCTTTCTGCACGCTTGATCTCTGAGGTGAGATGAGCGAGGGTTGTGTTTAATTGAGTTTTTAACTTGATTGGATCAATCAATTGTTCAACAAACAATTTCCCTTGTGGATAAAGATAACTTGTCATGGATGTTAAGTTGGCGTCCTTGGCAGTGGCTTGCATCACAGAAGAAAAACTAAAACGTTCTACAT
>JBIIZK010000006.1:0-15292 GCA_044346305.1 Bacilli bacterium | reverse complement strand
ATGACAGAACCCCGAATCCCCCCACCTTTGGTAATGACTTCTAATTCTCTAAAGGTTTCATTAGCGTCCAGCATATCAATCATGGATTGTGATCCATAAATATCCAAGGCACTCGGTTGGTCAAAGAAGGCAATGCGGCGAATATAATATTCATCTAATAATCGAAATGTTTCAGGACCAACACCTTTATTTTTAAGTAGGACAAGTGGTGAATTTTGATGAATATATTCAATAATCACAACTGGTTTGCCTAGGACATCTTCATCATCGCTTAAACCAATTCCCCATTTTTCAGAATAATTGACACCTTCATCAAGCGACCTAGTTGGTACACAGTTACATAATTCAACGTTGCCATTGACCAAGATTGGTTCTGAAATATATGTATTCGAGGTGTAATCATAATTAAACAAATCTACATTAAGTAAAGGTGCTCCTGTTTGAACTACAAATAATACAATCGCAGATAAGGTAATTAACGTCACACTAGAAAGTGTGAACGTAAAAAATTGGATCACGCCATCTTTGAAACGTTGCCATTGTCTTCGGTTAAACTTCAACACGGCCAATGCTCCTCTTAATAAAGTTCAAACCAAAATTGGTCAACAAGATGACCACCATTAAAACAAGACCAATTGAAAAGCGAATGGAATAGTCAACCCCTTGAGTTTCCTTCATCCCTTCAAGCATTTTTGATGTGAGGGTGGCGGTTGTATCAAAAATATTAAACGAATAGCCAGAGAACCTTGACCCAGAAACAAGACTAACTGCAGTTGCTTCTCCAAGAGCTCGACCAACACCTAAAATTGCACTTGAGAAGATGCCTGATTTTGCGCTCGTGAGAACAACTTTAAAATTTTTTTGGGTGACAGTCGCTCCTAAAGCAAGCGCCCCTTGTTCAATCGATTGATCAACTGACCGTATGGCCACTTCACTAATCGCGGTAATGGTAGGAATAATCATCATCGCTAGTAGCAACACCGTGGAAAAGACTGAAAGCCCTGCCCGTGATTGAAAACCTAAACTTTCCGTGAATAAATAAACTTGGTCGAGAATTAAGACGGCACCAAATAAACCAAAAACAATCGAAGGAATTGAAGAAAGTATTTCTACAACAGTTCTTAAAATATTTGCTAACCATTTTGGGGCAATTTTTGCAATAAACAAGGCGGTTGCAACGCCGACAGGAAAAGCAATCAACAATGCAAGGACAGCGTTGAAAAGTGTCGACACAATGAGGTAACCTATTTCATATTGACTCGAATAAAAAGTACTACCTGTTAAATAAATATCCCCAGTAAGAAATGACCAAAGATTGACAGCGCCTAGTCCAAAATTATCTGTTACAAATGGGGTGATTCCCCGTTGAAAAATAACTCCAACGACAATAAAAATGAATGATGATGATAGTAATGTTGCTAATAAAAAAATAGCAAAAAAACTTTGATCAACCAACCACCTAGCCCGGTTGGAATAAATAAATTGTTTAATTGTTTGAAGTTTTTTTGTCATTTTCTTAAAAGGGAAAGGGTGGTCTACATAGAACCACCCTTTGAATTATATCGAATTTAGGCAATTGCTGCAGAGGCAGTGATTGCTTCTTGCCAAGTACGGATTGGTTGAGTAGAAGCTTTTTCATACATACGTTTTAATAAATCACCATTGACGTTAGCTAATGGGTTATCTTTGTGAACGATTGCAACGATGGCGTCCCAAGCTAATTGACCACGTTGGGCTGCTGGAACATCTAATTCAAGATCAGCTCCTGAATTACGGAATGGTCGAGAAGAGAAACCAATATCCTTACCAACAGCTTGATCTTTATTGGCACCAACTGTTCGGCGATAAGCATCTGACGATCCAGTATGTTCATGAGCAGGAACAAAGTTTCCACATTTTGCTTTAAATGATAAGGTGAGTGCTTCCGCAACTTTTTGAATCGAATCTGAACCACCTAAGCGTACAGTAGTAGCAGCATTGTCTTGATTGCAAACGGGATAAGTAGCTTTGACGCTATCCCATGTTGCGGTACCAGTGTAAATTCCGATAGCACCAGCTCTTGCGATGGTGTCTGTACCATCTGTGGTGTTGATAAATGCAGTAAAGGCTTCAGAAATTAATTCAACCTTGCCTTTTACACCAGCAGTATTTGATGTAGGTTTAGTACTTCCTGGGAAGTCAAATGGAGCGCGTAACATCCACATAAATGGCCGCTTCAAAGCATAAGTATTGTTGATAACATTTGCAGTGGTAGGAGCAACGCCGGCAAAGTTTAAACCTTTAACTGTGTTGTTTAATGAAGATGTAGAAATATAACCGATGCCATACTTATCAGCACCACCCATGGCGGTGAGTATTTGAGTATTATCACGGACAACAAAACCATCTGTTAAAACTGAATCACTTGGGCCTGCTGCTGAATAACCAATACCTTCAAAGAAACCAGCACGAGTTCCTGAAGTTGTATCACGAGTATAGAGAACAATGTTTCTAGTTACGTCAAATGCGGGCGCTGCCGAGGATGAAGAACTTGAGACCGTGGAACTAGATGGGGTTGCACAAGCGGCTAAGATAATGCCAAGTGTTGCAAACATCGTTCCTTTCTTTAATTGCATGTTCATTGTTTACCTCCTAATGAATTCATACTCCAACAATATAAAAGGAATCTAAAATCTATTGATGAAGATTACGTAAAGATTTGATTAGGATTAGGTTAGGTGAGGAATCGTGATGGTAAAAGTTGTGCCTTTGCCGAGTTTACTGGCCACTTCGATGGTCCCTTGGTGCGCTTGAACAATCGCTCTTGTAATCGCTAATCCTAAACCAGTACCACCGCCAACGCGGGTGCGAGCACTATCGGTTCGGTAAAATCGATCAAAAATTCGATCTAAGTTCTGAGGTTCAATCCCTTGACCTGTATCAGAAAAATAAATAATCAGATTTTGATTCTTAAGTTCCGTTATGATAGAAATATTTCCTTTTTCAGTGTAGCGAATAGCATTCGACAATAAGTTAGAAAAAATTCTAAAAAACTTGTCTCTGTCAACAAAAACCTCAATTTTTTTAGGGATTTCTAAAAAAACCTTTAATTTTTTTTCATTTAACTGAATTTGATAAATGGATTCAACTTCCTTTAACATATCATGAAGAGGAACTTTTGATTTTATTAAAGTTTGAAACCCTTGGTTACCGATCTTAGAAAGGTCAGTAAGTTCATGAATCAAACGTTGTAATCTCGATGACTCGCTGACAATCATTGTTTGAAAATCCTTGCTTTCCTCTTTGGTAAGTTTTCTGGTTGTCTGATTTAAAATTTCTGAAGCGCCAAGAATCGCCGCAAGTGGCGTCTTAATCTCATGAGATATATCAGCTAAAAAGTCACTTTGAATATTTTCAAGTTGACTAATCTTGGTAATATCAAAGGCAGTCACTAACAACCCATAAAAACTTTTTTCTAATAACAAAGGAAACAACGAGCCTTGAAATATTCGTTGGTCTAATTCCCATCTAAATTGAGCGCCTTTTTCGGTTGCTAATCCTTGATTGATGGTTGACCATAATTTAGAACTTTTTCGTAATTCGTTCATGGTTAATCCTTGATTAGGTGTCATGTCAAAAGCCTCGTACCATAACTTGGTTGCTTCCGTTATTTTGCCGTCACTATTTATCAACAGAACATATTGGTCAAGTTGCGAAAACACTTTATGGATAAGAGTTTTTTCATCGACTTGTTTTTCAAATGAGATTGGTAAGGGAATCCCAAGTTTTGGTAGTTTTAAAACCTTAGGAAAGAAATAACTTAGAATAAAAATGTTTAGACCAATCCAAAAAGTGATGATTAACGGTTGGTTCGACAAAAACCAAACCATCCCAATTAATAGCAACAAAACAAAAACCAAGTAACGAAGATAAATCGTTTTTGCGCGCTTCATGATCCTAATTTTACTTTAAAAACAAAGAATATCCTACTCCACGGACGGGTTTGAAAAAACAACTAGAATCCTCTATTTTCTTTTTTAAATTATAGACATGAACATCAACGATCCGAGTGGTCCCATCATAATTAAAACCCCAGATAGAATTTAAAATCGTGTCTCTAGATAACGCTTGTTCTTTATTAATAATGAAAAATTTGAGTAAATCAAACTCCATTTTGGTGAATTCAATTTCTTTTTTTTGAATCATGACTCGATATTGTTTTAAGTCCATCGTGATATTACCAAAACTTAAAATTTCAATATCTTGCTTTTTTTCTTCTTTAAAATGACCAAAAAGTGCCTTGATTTGTGCAATCAGTTCACGGTTTGAGATTGGCTTCTTTAAATAAAGGTCTGCACCAGCCCCTAATCCTTCAATAGCATCAAATTCAGAGGTTTTTGCAGTTAACATAACAAAAAGTGCATCGTTTTTCTCTGCTCTTAATTTTTGTATTAATTCAACCCCATTCATGACCGGCAACATCCAATCGATCACAAGGCAATCAAAAGTTTCTTTATGAACTAGTCGATAAGCTTCAACCCCATTTATTGCAGTTTTTACAGTAAAACCAGCTGTTTCAAGGTCAAATTTCAATATCTTAGCTAAAGATATCTCATCTTCAACCACTAAAATCTTTTTTGCCATGAGGGTCTCCCTTGCTTTCAAACGAACTTGAAAAAGCTATCCCCTATATATTAAAAACATTTTACCAAATCCTCGTTAAAGAAATGTAAAGACTATGTGAAAAAAATTTACAATTCATGTAAGTAATTTTTAATCGCTATTTAGATATAATGAAATTATCTTATGGCAAATGTTTCGAAGACATACATAGAGTAGGTTAAGTGCTCATGTATCTCTTAGATCGTTTTCCTTGGTAATTTCATTTAAAGGAGGAAAAAAAATGAAAAAATTTACCACCGTTGCCATGCTCGCCGTTGCCGGATTGTCTCTCGTTTTGTCTTCTTGTGGGGCTCCAACTTACGAAATCGCCTTGATTACAGACGTCGGTGATATTGATGACAAATCCTTTAACCAAGGTGCTTGGGAAGGGGTTGTTGATTTTGCTGAAGAAAATAATAAGACTTACGAATACTATCGACCAACCGCGATCGGAACTGATCCTTATTTAGCTGCGATTGAATTGGCAGTTGAAAATGGAGCTAAAGTCATCGTTACACCTGGATTCTTATTTGAAACACCAATCTTCTTTGCTCAAGATGACTTTGAAGATACAAACTTTATTCTTCTTGATGGTGTCCCAAATGATGGTAACTGGGGTGCTTCCGGTGGTCCAGAATTTAGAACCGAAGACAATGTCATGTCCATTCTTTATGCTGAAGAACAAGCTGGCTTCTTAGCTGGTTACGCAGCAGTAAGAGATGGCTATCGTAGTTTAGGTTTCATGGGTGGTATGGCTGTTCCAGCAGTTGTTCGCTTTGGGATTGGTTTTGCCCAAGGTGCTAACGTTGCTGCAACAGAATTAAATCTAGCTTCCGATGCGATCTCACTTAGATATCACTATACTGGTGACTTTGCTGCCACAACCAAGAACCGTGCAACTGCTGACACCATGTTTCAACAAGGTGTTCAAGTTATTTTTGCTGCTGGTGGCGCAGTCGGTCAATCCGTCATGGCTTCAGCTCAAGCCGCAAACAAAAAAGTTATCGGGGTTGATATTAACCAAGCTGAAGACTCCCCTACCGTCATTACCTCTGCCTTAAAAGGTTTAGGTGCTTCAGTCCAACAAGCCTTAGCGGAATATTTTGATGATGAATTTAGAGGCGGAGAAACGGTTGTCTTTAACGCTGCCAATAATGGCGTTGGTTTACCAACTGACTCAGCATCATTCCGTTTTACTACCTTTACCGTTGCTCAATATAATACAATCTTTGCAAAATTGGCTAATGGAACAGTGACTGTTAACAATTCACTTACATTAGGATCTGGTGCTGGCTTAACCACCTTTAGCACTGACTTAGCTAAAGTTGTCATCACGTTTGTTGCCTAGTAATTAAATCAAGGAGGGTGAGGCTTGTTGCTTTACCCTTCTTTTTTTTAATAAAATAATAAGATGAATCAAACTCCAGTTATTGAACTCGTTGGCATTACAAAGCGCTTTCCTGGGATTGTTGCTAATGACAACATTCACTTGTCCTTAATCCAAGGTGAGATTCATGCCTTGCTTGGAGAAAATGGGGCAGGTAAATCAACCTTGATGAGCGTTCTTTTTGGTTTATATCAAGCAGAAGCCGGGTTAATCAAAAAGAATGGTCAAATCGTTCAAATTACCAATCCTAACGACGCCAATCGATTGGGTATTGGCATGGTCCATCAACATTTTAAGTTGGTTGAAGTGTTTACAGTCCTTGATAATATTTTGCTTGGAATAGAACCACAAAAAGGGCTAAGTATCGATCGAGCCAAGGCGAGAAAAGAAATAGATGCCCTTTCAAAAAGTTATGGGTTACTAGTAGATTTAGATAGTCGAGTCGAAGATATTTCTGTAGGGATGCAACAACGAGTTGAAATTCTGAAAATGTTATATCGAAAAAATGAGATTCTCATTTTTGATGAACCAACTGCGGTGTTAACACCTCAAGAAATCATAGAGTTAATGCAAATCATGAGAAACCTTGTTAAGGAAAATAAATCTATTTTATTTATTTCTCATAAGCTAAATGAAATCATGGCGGTCTCTCAACGAGTTACTGTGTTACGAAAAGGAAAATTTATTGGCACAGTCATGACAAAAGATACATCCATGCAGGAGTTAAGCAAAATGATGGTTGGCAGGGATGTTTTATTTGATTTAAAAAAATCGGATGTCACACCTGGTCGTGATGTTCTCAACATTACCGACCTCACGGTGCTCTCTTTGAGAACAAAAAAACCAGCGGTTAACAAACTAAATTTGACCGTAAGACAAGGTGAAATTATTGGAGTTGCTGGCATTGAAGGCAATGGTCAAAGTGAACTCGCTTATGCATTGAGTGGTATTTTACCTACTCATGAAGGATCAATTCAATTAGATGGTCAATCCATCACCAAGGCAAGCGTGAGGACAAGGAATAATGCTGGTTTGGCTCACATTCCTGAAGATCGCCAGCGATATGGGTTGGTTTTAGATTTCCCACTTTATTTTAATTTGAATTTAAAAAAATATCATCGTTCACCAATGAATAAACGTGGCTTTCTGCAGTTTAATTTAATGAGAGAAAATAGCGAGAAACTCATTGACCAATTCGATATTCGAACCTCACAGAGAAGTCTGACTGACACCCGAAGCATGTCCGGTGGTAATCAACAAAAAGCAATCATTGCTCGAGAAATTGACCTCAACGGTAGTTGTATTCTTTGTGTTCAATTAACTCGTGGTTTAGATGTTGGGGCGATTGAATATATTCATCAACAATTACTAAAACAAAGAGAATTAGGCAAAGCCATTTTATTAATTTCTTTTGAACTAGATGAAATCCTCAAATTATCAGATCGGATTGTCGTGATGTTTGATGGAGAAATTGTTAAAACTCTTGATCCAAAACAAACCAACCAAGAAGAGATTGGTATTTACATGGCTGGAGGCCACCCTCATGCTTAAGGGTTTCAATCAACGCTTGGCTAATTCATCATTGCTACAATGGATTAGTAAAAAACAAAGTCGGGTTGCAATTGCTTCATCCATCTTCGCCATTGTTGCTGGGTTGTTTATTGGTTTTATCATCATGTTTATGTTTAATCCCATCAACTCTTTTCGAGGAATTTTTCTCATGCTTGGTGGTTGGTTATTTCGCGCTGACGTCCTAAGAGATGTCGGTCGGTGGTTATTCACAACCGGTCCATTATTGCTGACTGGACTATCGGTTGGATTTGCCTTTAAAACTGGTTTGTTCAATATTGGTGCAACTGGTCAATATACTCTTGGTCTTTACGTGGCGATCATGATTGGAACTTACGGTGAAGCCTTAGGATCGTTGCAATGGGTGGTGGCGATGATAGCAGGGATGACGGCAGGATCACTTGTTGGCTTACTCGACGGTTTTTTAAAAGCAAAATATAATGTCCATGAGGTCATTACGTCAATCATGCTTAATTATATCGTGATGTATTTGGTCAATTCACTCATCAAAAACGATCTCAATGTCTTTGATTTTGAACGAAGCATCACCAGAACAATCAACCCTCAATCTTTTTTACCCACACTCGGGTTACGAACGATTTTCCCTGGATCAAATATTGATATCGGTATTCTCATCGCGCTTGGGGTTGCGTTGATTATTTGGGTTGTTTTGTTTAAAACAAGTTTTGGTTTTGAATTACAAGCAACTGGAACCAATCGCTTTGCTGCAAAATACAGTGGCATCAATGAAATGAAAGCCATCATGCTTTCAATGATGATTGCTGGCGCACTTGCGGGATTGGGTGGTACCTTATACGCGCTTGCCAGCGGATCAAGAGATCTTGGTACTTTTTATGAACCAGCTGATATTCTCATCCCAACAGGTTTTGAAGGAATTGCTGTTGCTTTACTAGGGATGTCGCACCCAATTGGAACTATCTTTTCCGCTGGCTATATTACCTTTATTCAAACTGGCGGGCAATTCATGCAAGGCCTTGGGATTAAAATTGAAATTATCGAAGTGATTATCGCCTCAATTCTATATTGCTCTGCTATTTCATTAATCTTTAAAGAATGGATTAATAGGAATCATTCTAAGACTTTAAAAGGAAAAGGAGGGTAATCAGATGAGTGCTTATGAGATTTTAATTTTTATTGGCCAAGCAATGCTCTTGTTTACCATTCCTTTGCTTGTGACTGCCTTAGGCGGGATGTTTGTAGAAAAAAGCGGTGTGATAAACATCGCTCTTGAAGGAACGATGGTTTTTGGATCGTTTTTTTCTATTCTTTTCATTAATGTTATTCAAGCAGCGAATGCAAGCATCAATCCAAATCTCTTACTGATCATTGCTGCAATGATTGCGATGTTCAGTGGTGGAATCTTATCCTTGCTGCTTGCTTTTTCTGCCATTAAATTAAAAGCAAATCAAACGATAGGTGGAACTGCCATTAATTTATTCGCAGCCCCAATGGTCATTTTTATTGCCCGGTCCATTAACGATGTAAAGAATATTCAGTTTAGTAATAACTTTAGTATTCAAAAAGTACCATTCTTAGGAGATATACCTTTGATTGGTGAATTATTATTCCAACAAACCAATATCTTGACATATGTTGGTATCCTCATCGCTTTTGCTTCTATCTTTGTCATTTATCGTACTCGTTTTGGATTAAGGTTATCAGCAGTTGGAGAACACCCAGGTGCAGCAGACGCTGTGGGAATTGATGTTTTTAAAATGAGATGGTTAGGAACCATCATTTCTGGCGCGTTGGCTGGTTTAGGTGGATTAATCTTTGTGATAAGCTCATCTGTATCTTTTGGCGGTACTGTATCTGGTTATGGATTTTTAGCAATTGCCGTTATGATTTTTGGGCAATGGAAACCTGAAAGAATTTTATTCGCGTCTTTCTTTTTTGGATTGGCTAGTGCCTTGTCTTATAAGTACCAACTTATTCCATTCTTTAGCAACATACGCGATGGGTCGATCTTTAAAATGTTGCCATACCTTGCAACCATTTTTATATTGATTCTCACAAGTAAAAAATCAAGAGCGCCCAAAGCTCAAGGTATCCCTTACGATAAAGGAAGCCGTTAAATCTTATTTAAACTTGCCTGAAGGTGATTGATAAATTTGCCTAAGTGGATGCCATCCACCAAGCCATGATGCGCTTCAACAGATAAATTTAGTGTCTTTCTTCCGTTAACATCAACAAATTGACTCCAACTAATTCTTGGCACCGAATCAGTGTTACCTAGTTTTGTCGCGTGCGTCAAATGCGTAAACTGAGCCCAAGGAAAAGATGTTACATAAACAGTGTTTAACACCAATTCATTGTCAAGATTGATGAGTGTGGATCCTTGTCTTTTTGAAGCTTCAACTGCCTCGCGTTCAAATAAAATCGGGTTATGGTTCACCGGTACAAATACCATTTTGAATAATTCTGTATGTTCAATTAAATCTGTAAAAGAAACAAAATCAATCGTTTCATCAAAAACTTTTCCATCCTGAATTCGATAACGAAAGTTTTCAATTAGATTCAACTGATAAATGATTCGATGCATCAATGCGAAATAAAACCTAGTATTGGTTGCTTTACAAGATTGGTATAAGGTCGTCACATCAATAGGGAAAGTCATGTTGTATCTTGGAATTTCGTAGGATTGAAAAAATTGATAATGTTGATAACGTGGCCAGCTTTTAAAATCAATCCACTTTTTCATGGACTTATTTTATCACGAGGGTGGAGGATAAGATTTACTGAATCTATACAAAACCTTAACAATCGAATGACCTTGTTTGTCTATAGTAATCTTGGAGGAAGTCACATGATTCGTGTTTTATTCATATGTATCCACAACTCTGCACGTAGCCAAATGGCGGAAGCATTTCTAAATCGCATTGGTAAAGGAAAATTTATCGCCGAAAGTGCTGGATTAGAAGCTGGTAAACTTAATCCTATTGCTGTCAAAGCGATGGCAGAACTTGATTATGATATTTCCAAAAATCCAACCAAATCAGTCTTTGACTTTTTTCAACAAGGCAAGCGTTATGAAATTGTCGTGAAGGTGTGTGACGCTCTTAACGGTCAACGTTGCCCGATATTTCCAAGTACGAAGGTTTCTTTAAATTGGGATTTAACAGATCCTTCAAGTTTACCTGGAACTCCAGAAGAAAAACTTAAGGCCATTAGACCAATTCGTGATTTAATCAAAATCAAAGTTGAAGCGTTGATAAAAGACTATGAAAAGATGAAACTTATTTAAACTGATTAATGAGTCGTTCGTTTTGTAAGTAAAGTTGTAAATTATTATAAAGAGCTTGAAACATCCTATCTAGATTTTGAATTGATGTGAAAGAAATATGTGGCGTAACAACCACGTTATCTAAACTCCAAAAGGGATGATCTTTGGGTAAAGGTTCTTTGGAAAAAGTATCAAGAACGGCGAAGCGAATCTTTTTGTCTTTCAATAAATCAATAAGTGCAACTTCATCCAACAATTCACTTCGACCAATGTTCACAAAGATAGCTTTGGAATTAAGTTTAAATAAGAGATCGCGATTGATCATGCTTATCGTGTCTTGGTTAAGCGCTAAGCTGACAACCACGATATCGTAATCAGACAATCGATCCTTTAATTCACTCAAAGGGTAACGTTGTTGAATGTAAATTGAATCCACAACACTGCGATTAAACCCATCCACTTTTACACCAAAGAAAGAGAAGGTTTTTGCGAGTTGCAACCCGATTTGACCGAGGCCAATAATAGCCATTTTTTTACCATTTAATTCTTCAGAGTGACGCGATGGTCGCCATTGTTGGTCTTTTTGTGTTTGAGCAAAAAAACGATGATTATGATAAATCGATAACACATGACCAAGCACATACTCCGCCATGGGTTTATTAAATACACCTCGGGATCCACTCACCACTGTGTTAGCAAGTTTGGGGTGGCTAAGATTAATTTGATCAAGCCCGGACGTTGCCACTTGCAGATATTGTAGAGGAGGTAACTGCTCAATATTACTTTCGATAAAAAATTGATCTGAAAAGATGGCATTTACATCAGGTTCTAAGGTTTTACTAACCAAAACCCCAAGTTGATTCAATTGGGCAATTTGAGTTGGGTTAATCATGAGAAACCTGGAAAAAAGTTTTAAATTCTTCATAATTTTTATTATAAATGAAAGTCAAAACACATACGAGCAAAGTACATTGGTTATTAGATGCTTAGGATTTAATCAAAGTTTGTTAATATATAGTTAAGATGTTTAAAATCTTTGGAGATACATTTCGAGAGCTTTTTCTAAAATTTTACTTTCAGTCTTATTTGTTAATGGAAAGATCTTTAAGGATAAGATCCAAAAACAATCTCACCATCCGCGAAATGTTATTGCTTGGTTTTTTAGAAAGAATGAAAAAGAATAACAATCATACCGTCATGAATATTGCCAAGTATCTTCAAGTATCGCCACCAATCATTTCAAGCTCAGTTAAATCTTTAATCCGAAAAGGTTATATAAAAAAAGTTCTAAACAGAGAAGACAATCGGTTTTATTTCTTAGAGCTGACTCAAAAGGGAATCATCTCAAATCAACGATCTTTTCAATTTACCGAACGAATTCTTGGTAAGAGCGTTGGAAAACTTAGTGTCTTCGATATAAAGGCTTTAATGAAGGCCTTTAAAATTGTTGAAACGATTGTCGATGAAGAAAACCAATTGCTCGATAGCGAAGAAGTCAAAAAAATCTAACATTACGGTTTAGTATTACTTGAATAAACCATTGGTCTAAAATTATAGATTAATACGATTGCTATGGGTTTTTGTTGATTATTCATTAAAAATATATTATAGTAATTAAGTTGAAAAGGAGAACAACATGTTTTGGATTAAATTAGCCTTAGTTATTGTATGGTTCATCTCGGGTGTGCTTTTATTTGCAAAAGACCTTATTGTCGATTTTCCATTCCTAAAACCAGTCTTTGAAAAAATTGGTGTTTTAGGAGATAAAAAAGTAGAACCAACAACCAAGTCACCAGTCGTATCAACTGTGAAACCCATAGTAGTACCAAAAACTAAAGAAACAGTGACAACTACTGTGACACAAATCAGCCAACCAACGGTAACGCCAACAACGCAACCAACGGTAACGCCACCAGCAAAGCCAACCGTAAAACCAACAGTAATACCAACTACGCAACCAACGGTAACGCCACCAGCAAAGCCAACCGTGAAACCAACAACGCAATCAACAGTAACGCCAATCGTGAAACCAACGGTAACACCAACTACGCAACCAACAGTGCCACAAAAAGTTAATTCTACGGTGAAATCAACAACAAAACCAAAGGTAACTAAAAAAGATTCACCGGAAAAAAAATAAAGGATAAATTATGAAAATGAAAATTAATTTACGTTTCGTTTTAACTGTCGCTTGGATCGTCTCGTTTTTTGTGATTGCCGGAATCATTATCTTTTTGTAACTCACATCAGTATTGAAAACGCTATCTTCATTGAAGTTTATTCCTATTTTTGCGTATTATATTGATTTTCTCCCGTAATGCTTGTGGTGCATTTATCAAACCAAGTCAATAACTTATCTTGATATCATAGAAAGGACAGACTTTACATCGGTCCTTTTTTCTTTTTCCGATTTTAACTGAATTGGAGTAAAATAAATTGCAACCTAAAGGAGAATGATTCATGGTCATCAAACCAAGTATTCGCGGAAATATTTTTACAAATAGCCACCCAATAGGGTGTCAGCGTTATGTTGAAGGATTGATTTCAGAAGCAAAAGCTTTACCATCGTTTCAAGGACCAAAGAAAGTTCTTATTATTGGTGGTTCTTCAGGTTATGGGTTATCCACGCGTGTGACTTTAGCAGTCAATGCTCAATCAGAAACGATTAATGTTTCCTTTGAATCAAGACCAAAAGCCGACCGAACTGGTTCAGCGGGTTGGTGGAATAATATCTATTTTCAAAAAGCACTTGCAGGAACAAAGAAAATTCATAAAGACTTTGTTGGCGATGCGTTTTCTCAAGATATGAAGCAACAAGTGAAGGATTACATTAAGAAAACATTTGGTAAATTAGATCTTATTGTTTATTCTCTTGCCGCCGGAGCTAGGCAAAACCCTGCCACAGGTGAACTCGTTCGCTCAAGCTTAAAAACGATTGGTGAACCAGCATCAGGAAAAACCATTGATATCGGTGACATGCAAATCAAAGACATCACCGTCACCCCAGCGACCGAGCAAGAAATCAAAGACACGGTTTACGTCATGGGTGGCAGTGATTGGTTAGATTGGGTTCAACAATTGGTTAAAGAAAACTTATTGAACGAAGGTGCAAAAGCCATTTCTTATACGTACATTGGCAGTAAAAATAATGCAAAGATTTATCGCGATGGTACCATCGGTCGAGCAAAAGATGACCTAGAAGCTGCTGGTGTACAAATCAATCAATTGCTAAAAACTAAACTCAAAGGTGAAGGCCTTATTTCTGTATCTAAAGCTGTCGTGACCAAAGCCAGTGTCTTTATTCCCAAAATTGCTTTCTACGTCTCAACGATGTTTGAAGTGATGAAAAAACATCGGGTTCACGAATCCACACTTCAACATAAACATCGTTTGTTTAAAGACATGGTGTATGGTCAACAACGTTTGGTCGATGAAAAAAATCGGATTCGTATTGACCATTATGAAATGCAAGCCAATATTCAATCAGAGATCGATGTAATGGCAAAAAAATACGAGAATGAAAGTATTTTTCAACTCGCGGGAACTAAACAATTTATTGATGAATTTCACCACATCCATGGTTTTAGAATCCCTAGCGTCAATTACGATGCAGATGTGAATATGGATGCCTTAAGTTTAGAGGAGCCAAAATAGTGTTTAGCTGGATTCGTTTCACTAACTTATTTATTGTCAGCATCATTTTTATTGCTCATTTTTTTGGCCCTCAAGGATATATATTTTATTTCCATACGATGAGTGAACTTGCTGGCCAAGGCGTAGAGAATGCTTGGATTCTTACTAGTGGTTTTATCATTGGTGGGGCTTCTTATATGGGATTTTCTTATTATTATTTTAGACAATCATCGTTGCCAAAATGGTTGTTCTTACTTACTTTTTTTAATGGGCTCATGACGCTTCTTTTGGGCGTATTTCCAACTAGTTATGACGGGTTGCTTAATTATCCTGCTAATGAAACGATTGTCATTATTCATCGCTATATTGCCTATGCAAGTAATTTCTTAACGATCGCCAGCATCACCGTGCACGCGAGTTTATCCAAAAATCCATATTTGAAACTACGTCACCTCTTCTTCTTGGTGTTTGCTTTTGTATTTTCAGGATTCTTTATTTTATATAACCAAGAGATTCGTGGTTTATTTCAAAGGGTTATTTTATTAACCACGACTGTATGGACGTTCACAAGTTATGGGGTTTGGGAATTAAAACAAACGCGAACGAAACAGCAAGATTTCTCCAGAGTGAAGCGTTAATTCAACTGGATCTTGATTGACCCACCCATTGGATAACGTGTAAATTGAACTAGCATCAATCGTTGTGTGTTGAAGTGGATAGATTGCGCCTTTTAACGAGACCAATGCTTGCGATAAAGTAAAGATAGAAAAAACTGCAAACGGTTTTTCTTTTTTAATCAAGTGACCACCTTTACTTAG
>JBIIZK010000067.1:0-4339 GCA_044346305.1 Bacilli bacterium | reverse complement strand
CAAAGCATTAGAATCATTTCTTCAGGTTTTCCCGTCATCACCTTGGATTTAAATCATATAAATCAATCACTTATGGATGATGTGGCAGCGACAAGTTTAGTTAAATCCATCATCAATACATTAAACGATGAGGGCCACCCTATTCACCAGGGATTAGATATATTTATTGAATCCGAACTTAAAGGGCCGTTTGGGTTAGGTTCATCAAGCGCTTTTGCATTAATCGTCTTGTTGATCATGCTCCACGCAACCAAGTCAGAGAAACTATATAAAGAAGAACGAATTATCCAATGGGTTGATCAACTTGAAAAAACTTTTTTTATAAGGAACCCAAAATCTTATGATGCTGCCACGATGGTCATGGGTGGGACAGTCTTGGTAGATTACGGTTTTAGCAACGAACCAACATATCAAACGACATTACAAACTTTTCAGAATTATGAATTATTGTTGATTGATGTTAAGAATCAAATCATGCAAGAAACCTTTTTTGTTAAACAAATTCGAGAACAAATGACCATCATTGCTCATCATTATCAGAAAGCAACCTTGGCAGAACTCGATCACCTTCAAGTGCAACATGATTTCACTGATTTAACAAGAATGTATGGAATCAAAACCACCAACAAACTTAATTATTTCTACCAGGAAAATCAACTTGCCAAACTAAGTTATCTAGCATTAGAAAAAAACGATGAAAACGAATTTTATCATCAGTTTGAAACCAGTGAAAAAACTGGCGAACTTTTGCTTGATTATCACCTCATTCCTCAAGGTCAAGATCAACGATTGCACCATGCGATCAAATGGATTGATCAACATTTACCTCTTATTCATGTCCGAATTCATGGATTAGGTTTTCAAGGTCCTTTGCTATGCATGATTCCAAAAGACATCTACGGTGAATCTTATCGCGCATTAAAGAGACAATTTTATGAACAAAACTTGTTACATTTCACCCTCATCAAACACGGCTTTCGTATTTTCAAATCCTGAAACCTCTTTCATTTATTTCAGGATTTATTGATTTTTTTGATTATTTTCTATGAAAATTAGAATGTAAGCGTTGCCAAAATCCACCAAAATTGGAAAGCGTTTACATTATGTTATGAAACCTTGTGTTTCTTTTTTCTATTGTTTATATTGATGACGTCTTCAAGAACTGGCATCTTGTTGATCGAGGAAAAGAGGAGGAACAAGTATCATGAAAAATACAGCAACACTAGAACGGTTATCACAAAAACCATTAAATGCAAAGTATTACCCTTATGACGTTGAAGTAGTAACCTTGGTAGATCAAAAGAAAAATAATTTCTTTAAAGATTTATCACGCTTCATTATCGAAGTCATGGCAACCATCAATCGTCCATCCAAAGATTAATTTTGTTTTTCCAATTTATCTTTCTGCCAGAGTCGGTTATCCGGCTTTTTTTCTTTTGTAAGAAAATTGTTATAATTAGGAGATGAAGAAAAATAATAATCGCAATCAGTCTCGATTTACAAATACAAAACCACAATTGAGTGGTCTCTTCATTTCCCTATTGATGGTTGTTGCAATTGTTATCTTTGGGCTTTTATTCTTTCACAAGCAACAGTGGATTACCCTTCCGTTTAGCACTCTTAATTGACATTTGCTAAAAGTCATTTTATAGTTAACTTAGCACTTACTACTTTAGAGTGCTAAGGAGATGTTTATGGAAATGCCCATCGATTACAGTAAGGACGAAAAAGTATTAGAAAAATTTGGCCGAAATATTAATGAACAAGTCAAAAAAGGAAAGATTGATCCAGTTATTGGTCGGGATGAAGAAATTAGAAAAATTATACAAATCCTCGCGCGTAAGAATAAGAATAATGTCATTCTTCTTGGCGAGCCTGGTGTTGGAAAAACAGCCATCATAGAGGGCTTAGCGCAACGAATTATTCGCCAAGATGTTCCCTCAACGTTAAAAGATAAGATGATTTATGAATTAGATATGGGTGCATTGATTGCTGGGGCTAAATTTCGTGGTGAATTCGAAGAACGATTAAAAGCCGTCTTAAATAAAATCAAACAATCTGATGGAAACATCATTTTATTCATTGATGAAATTCATAGCATCGTTGGTGCAGGCCGGACCGATGGGGCCATGGATGCATCGAATATGCTTAAACCTTTATTAGCGCGTGGTGAAATTGATTGTATTGGGGCAACAACACTCAATGAATATCGCCAATATATTGAAAAAGACCGAGCATTAGAAAGACGTTTTCAGCCATTAATGGTCGGTGAACCAACTGTGGAAGATACCATTTCCATTTTGCGAGGAATAAAATCTCGTTATGAATCCCATCACGGTGTAAAAATCACCGATGAAGCCCTTGTTGCAGCAGCGACTTTATCCCAACGTTATCTAACCTCAAGATTTTTACCAGACAAAGCCATTGATTTAGTTGATGAAGCGTCCGCATTAACTAGGGTCCAGATTGAATCCATGCCAACGGAACTTGATGAAGTTGATCGGCGCATAAGGCAGTTAGAAATTGAAAAGTTTGCATTAAGCAAGGAAGAAGATCCTACATCAAAAACGCGCTATCTTAAAATCTTTGAAGAACTTGAAACATTAAAAAAAGATTATTCAACAAAGAAACAAAAGTGGCATGAAGAAAAAAGTTTGTTATTGGAAATTAAAACTCTTAAAGACGGAATTCATCAAACAAAACTTAGTCTTGAACAAGCTTTTACGCATGGAGAGTATCAAAAAGCTTCTGAACTACAGTATGGAAAAATTCCTGAATTAGAAAAGAAATTAGCCACCTTTGAAAACAAATCGAGAAAAGGACGTATGCTATCAGAAATTGTTACCGAAGACGAGATTGCCAAAATCGTTTCCAAAATGACGAAAATTCCTTTAAGCAGAATCGTTCAAGGAGAAAAGGAAAAAGTCTTGAGTTTAAAAACAAAGATGCTCCAACGTGTTGTTGGGCAGGATGAAGCAGTCAATTTAGTCACAGATGCGATCATGCGTCAACGAGCAGGAATCCAAGATGCAAAAAGACCAATCGGTACCTTTATGTTTTTAGGTCCTACCGGGGTAGGCAAAACTGAAGTGGCAAAGAGTTTAGCTGAAGGTTTATTTGATAATGATCATCAAATCATTCGAATTGATATGTCAGAATATATGGAAAAGTTTTCCGTTTCTCGATTAATTGGATCTCCCCCTGGTTATGTTGGATACGAAGAAGGCGGACAATTAACGGAAAAAGTAAGGAGAGCTCCTTATAGCATCGTCCTTTTTGACGAAATTGAAAAAGCTCATCCCGAAGTCTTTAATTTATTACTCCAGGTTTTAGATGAAGGTCGTCTAACCGACTCTCAAGGAAGGTTGATTGATTTTCGAAACACTGTCATTATCATGACATCTAATTTAGGATCAGAATTTATTCTCAACAATCAAATGGGATCGGTCGATGACTTACTTCATCGAACATTTAAACCCGAATTTTTAAACCGTATTGATGAAATTGTCTATTTCAAGCCTCTGAACCAAGATGTTCAAGGATTGATTGTAGCGAAAATGTTAATGCAGTTAGAACAACAATTAGAAAAACAACGAATTTTAGTTTCCTTTACTGAGGCGGTTGAAAAAGATATCTTACTTCAAGCTTTCAGCAAGGAATATGGGGCAAGGCCCTTACGTCGTTATATTCAAAAAGAATTAGAAAGCTTTATTGCCAGGCTTTTAATTCAAGGAAAGATTGTACCTAATGTCCCCATCACCATTGATATCAAACAGCATAATTATTTCATCAAGACCTCCGATTAATGCTAATTAAACTAGAAACGAATACACGCTTTTTTTGGATTGACAAAAGCATGTATTTTTTCTATGATTGTAAAGCGTGAGCCCCCTTAGTTAAGTGGTATAACGAGTCCATGGTAAGGACTTATTGTCAGTTCGATTCTGGCAGGGGGCACCATCCACATTCCCATTCTGGGAATTTTTATTTTAAATCGAAGAATGAGTCGCTATAATAACGAGTTAGAGGATAGATTCATGAAAGTTAAATTAATTTCTTATTCCCAACCAACAGAAAATTTAAAAGGTGAAGGATTAACCAACGCCCAAGAACTGATTGCCTTTTGTGCACGAGTATCCAATCCTACCAATCAGATGAACATGTCCACATCCGATAAATTAATTCGTTATTTGGTAAAACATAAACATTGGTCTCCCTTAGAAATGGTTTCCTTATGCTTAGAAATTGAAACCACACGTGACATTGCTAGGCAAATTCTTCGACATCGCTCTTTCTCTTTTCAAGAGTTTTCTCAACGTTATGCGGATCCAACCCAACA
>JBIIZK010000066.1:0-4343 GCA_044346305.1 Bacilli bacterium | reverse complement strand
AGTGGTTGATGCAATTAATATTAGAAACAAGAAAACGCAGTTACAAATTGTCACATCAAGAACAGATCTACCTAAAATTTTAATGGAAAAATTCTACCATGGTTGTACCGTTGTCCAAGCTAAAGGCGGATTTACTAATTCGTTAAAATACATTGTTTACATGGTTGTTTCAAGTAGAGAAGTGGCAAGCGTGGTGAAACATATTCGGACTGTTGATCCCGAATCATTTATCGATGAATCTCCATCCCATCAAGTCTATGGCAAGTTTTTTATAAAACCAATCAAATAATTATCGGTATTCCGAAAGAATGTTAAACAATAATGTGGGTCGATCGGTCATAATCCCATCAACCCCTTTTTCGATAAGCATACGCATGGTTTCTTCATCGTTAATCGTCCAGTAATGAACGGCGATATTGTGCATATGCGCTGTATTGATTAATAGATCTGTTGTTAAAGACAGACCAAGTTGCTCTGTTGGAAGTTGAAAAACTGCTATTGGCTGACGATAAAAAACACTCATGAGTGTAGTTTGTAGAATAAAAAAACTAAGAACCCCATTAAATTCAGGTGAGAACATTAATTGAGGGTGTGAAGTTCTTTGTAAGTTTTCCATTGATTCGTAAACTTCTTCATGAAAAGTAGCAAGAACGATACGTTGATAGGTTTCGTGAGTTGTTTTCAATTCATCCATAATCTCGATCACTTTTTCTAATGCCAAAAGACCTACGTCTCCAGTTTGTTTGATTTCAACATTGATTAAATTGTTGGGAAAAAGTTTAATTAACTCCTCTAAAGTAGATACTAAAAACTTTGTAGGATGCCGTGCGGTAATTCCGGTAGGATAGGAAACATCAAGTGGTGTAACTTCTTTATCTTCATAATTTTTATACTTGTAAAAAACTTCGCTTGTATTGTAACCATTGGCCCCAGAGATATTGTTTTGATATCCAAAATCCACTGCGTTAGCAACAAGATCAGAATAATTGTAATCGATAATGTCTTTGTTGATGAGGTTAGTTTTTTGATCTAAGCTACGATCATGAGACAGAATAATGACTCCATCTTTAGTAAGGTTAACATCAGTTTCTAACATCACATGTTCATCAATGCTATAAGCATGATAAAAGGCTTCCAATGTGTTATCAGGAAACTCTAAATTACCACCACCATGGGCAATTAAAAGAGGTAAATCTCCTCTTTCAACACGTAAAGGGTTGAAACCTTGAAAGTTTTGTGGTCGTGGGAAAAGTGCGATTAATCCATATATTAATAGAATACTGAGAAAGAATTGTCTTTTTTTTAATTTTTTCATAATTTTTTCCATTTTATTGGCGGAGAAAGAGGGATTTGAACCCTCGCGAGACTTACGCCTCCTATCAGTTTTCGAAACTGACCCCTTCAGCCTCTTGGGTATTTCTCCTTCTCAGCAATTATACACGAATTAACTTGCGATTACATCGTCGATTAGGAGGCATAAATTGATATTGTGAGTGATGATTCTAAAAGGTATAATTTTGGAGATGCAATGGTTTGAATTTCCTTGGCTATCTTCGTTTGAAAATCCGATATTAATTTTTGTTGTTGGTATCGTATTGATGTTTACTATGATAATTATTTTTATTGCTTTATTTACTTTTTTTGGTCAGCAACGGAAACATCACCTCGCAATCAAACGACGCATACATCATTACTTAGTTTATCGAATCAATTTAAAGCTTGATGTAGTGTATGAATTCGATCCTAAGTATCCTGGTCACAATAAATTAGTACCCATTACTCAATTTCTAAAAAAGTTCCAACCATCGGACGCAGAGAAAATTTATCAATGGTGGGAAAAGTTGCTTCAATCCAAACTTGACACTCCATGGATACTCACTACTAAATCCATGAAAAAAAAGCAAGATAGCCATAGACAATTAATTTTCGAAATTATCAAAATAGATGAAAGTAAACAAACAATTCACTTTCATCAATATGGTTTGAAATATTTAAAACCAAATCCAAAAAAAATAGCGACGAAGCAACTTGTCATCAGTTCGCAACAAGCATTTGATGTGGTGAAAAAATTACCAGTAAAACAAGGGGCATTTATTTCTATTTTTATGATGTTTCCCCGAGCTGGTTTAGATGAACAATTTAAGTATTTTTATTTATCTCAATGTAAGGAAAAACTTATTCCTTATTTGACTCCTCAATTACTATTAATTGATACCGCGAGTGATATTTTAGTACTCGCTACAAAATCACTTGAAACTCATGAATACATGCAAATTGCACAAAGCTTGTTTCGCGTTATTTCCCAGTATGTTGAAGTAAATGCTTTAGAATCTTTAATCAAGTTTAATTTGGCTTTAATTGAACATAAACACTTCCCCAATGATTTAGGAACCTTACGTCGCAAAAGTAAGGAACTAAATCAAATTATGATGAAGAAAAAAGTAAATATTTTAGCTTATGAAAAACATCAACCAGTTGCTCAAACTTTGGAGAAAAACGAAACTTTATTTGCCGATGATTTCTATCGTCAATTCAAATTTAATTTTCTTTATCGGCCACTTGTAAATCAACCTGATATTGATGTTGTCGGTCAACAAATTATCATTCAACCGCAAATGCCTTCTTCCTTAAATACTTTTGAATTGTTAAGAGAAGTGCCAATAATGATGGAGTATACTAAAGATTTTTATCGTCGATATCTTTCACTCATTCAGCAATCATTAACACTTCAACAAGGTTTTTTGTTTACTCCTTTTTCTTTAACAATCAAACTTCAAGAATTACTTCCTGAAATTAAAAACCTTACATTAGCTCCACAGTTGGTTGTTATGCTTGATGAAAATGAAATCAGTGAAATTGCTACCACAGAAATATCATTAAAAACTTGGGCTGATCCATTAAAAAGAATGGGCGTTCATTTTGCAATCATTGTTGATGATATGACCCCCAATATGGAAGATCCAATCTACCAATTTTTCGACTACCTAATAATCGACTATAAGCGTATGATTAACGTTGAAAACAATCAAAAAACATCTATACAACTTAAATCAATATTTCAAAATTACAGTCGTTTTGAAAAGCCTTTTGTTGTAATTGATATGCTCTCGGAGGCAAGTCTGGAATTGTTACCTTTAAAGCATGTTAAAATTCTAGGTGCTGATTGGATCATGGGTTTCCAAACCAAAGCTGATCAACCTACTAAAAAGCAAGTCACTAAAATAAAAAATCTAATTAATAAACAGGAGCAATATCATGGAAAAACAAATTAAAAACGAAGCAATCACATCCCGTTCTCAAGACTTTGCTCAATGGTACACGGATGTTTGCAAAAAAGCCGAATTAATGGATTATTCCTCAATTAAAGGATTTATTATCTATCGCCCTTATGGGTATGCAATTTGGGAACAGATTCAAAAGTATTTAGATTTAGAATTCAAAGCAACTGGGCATGAAAACGTTTATATGCCAATGGTTATTCCGCAAAGTCTTTTTAACAAAGAAAAAGAACACGTTGAAGGATTTGCCCCTGAAACTCTCATTGCCACGCTTGGAGGAAAAGAAAAGCTTGATGACCCGCTAATCATTCGCCCAACCTCTGAAGTCTTATTTTGTGAACATTATGCAAAAATTGTAAATTCTTACCGCGATTTACCAAAAAAATATAACCAATGGTGTTCGGTTGTAAGATGGGAAAAAACCACCAGGCCATTCTTACGTGGTGCTGAATTTTTATGGCAAGAAGGACATACCGTTCATGAAACAGAACAAGAGGCACGTTTTGAAACTTTACAGATGTTGAAAATATATCAAGACATGGGTGAACAATTATTAGCGATTCCCTTCTTAACGGGAAAGAAAACTGAGAAAGAAAAGTTTGCAGGGGCGATGGAGACTTACGCAGTTGAAGCTTTGATGCATGATGGAAAATCCTTACAATCTGGAACAAGTCATTATTTTGGTACTGGTTTTGCCAAAGCCTTTGGTATTCAATTTCAGGATCGTCTCAACACTTTAAAACCAGTCCATCAAACATCTTGGGGAGTCTCGACTAGATTAATTGGTAGTTTAATCATGGTCCATGGTGATGATAATGGTCTTGTTTTGCCTCCTCAAGTCGCCCCAATTCAAGTCATCATTATTCCTATCATGCAACAAAAACCAGGCGTATTGACGGCTGCAAAAGCACTTCTAGACACCTTAAAAGCTTCAGGAATAAGAGCAACCATGGACGCAACGGACAATTCACCTGGTTGGAAATTTGCAGAAGCTGAAATGAAGGGCATTCCATTACGTGTTGAAATTGGACCTCGAGACTTAGAACAGCAACAAGTCGTGATTGT
>JBIIZK010000110.1:0-2620 GCA_044346305.1 Bacilli bacterium | reverse complement strand
CGCTTATCCACCATTGTCGATGCCGATCGTATCTTGGTTATGTCTGAAGGGTTAATTATCGAGGATGGCAACCACAAACAATTAATGGCAAAAAAAGGAACTTACCATAAACTTTATATGAATCAATTTGCGGAACTAAAGGTCGAACAGCAAATTTCAACGTTTGATAAGCAAATTGCCAATTTAGACTGAGGTTTTTTTATTGTTACTAACAAGATATTTAACTACCAAATACATTAAAGGAATCGGCAAGATAGCTGCTAATCCATAAGCAAGAATGGGTGGGATATTTAATCCTGTTTCAAACAAGAGAATAAAGCCTTGTTGAAGTAGATAATTTGGAATGCTTGATACGGGATAAACTAACAACCGTCGCCACTTCCATGGTTGGCGAAACGCAAGGACCGCTTGTAGGGTATACGACAACGGAAACAAGATCAAGAACATAAATGTGTTGCTAACATCAAATTCAAGGATGGAAGTTATCAAAATCCATTTTGGTTCTTCAGAAAAGAATGCAAACCGAAGAATCAAGGTAAGTAAGTATCCTAACATGGTGTTGATGCCACCAACCACAAGAAACCGAAAGAATGATTGTTGCCATAGCCGCCAATAGATTGTTTCGAGTTTAAATCCTAGCGTCGTTTCTTTTTTAAAGAAGACATTTTTCATTGATTTATTTTATCACAAAGAAAAAGCCCTTCCGACTTGGGAAGGGCTTTTGGTTCAAGACAGAATATTTAGAATGAAACTTTAACGCTTTTACGTTCGGCAACATCATCCAACTTAAAGAGTTCTGCTTCCTTAAATTTGAAGGCATTGGCAATCACATTGGAAGGGAACACTTCCCGACGATTGTTATAGGATAAAACCACATCATTGTAAAACTGACGGGTAAAGGAGATCTTATCTTCAGTGTCCTTTAAGGTATCTTGTAGTTTTAAGAACCCTTGATCTGCTTTAAGCACTGGGTATTGTTCAACAACCACCGCCAAGCGGCCTAAGGTTTGACCAAGCATGGAGTTGGCTTGCGCCATTTCTCCAACATTTCCACCTTGAGAACCTTTGTCATACATTTTGCGAGCATCCGCGAAATTCATAAAAATTTCTTTTTCTTGTTTGGCATAACCTTTGACTGTTTCAACAATGTTAGGAATCAAATCAAAACGACGCTTTAATTGAACGTCGATTTGTGACCAAGAATTCTTGACCTTATTTCTTGATTGAACCAAGGTGTTGTAAACACCAATGACCCATAAGGCAATGACAACGACGATTGCGACAACAATTCCTAATCCAATTAAAATTTCCATGTTTTTCTCCTTGAAATTTATTTTACCATCTTTAGTTTTATAGTGAACAATAACGACAAAGGTTTAGCGAGTTCTTACTCCACTTCCACCTCCGCCGCGGAAACCACCGCCACCACCAAATCCACCTCCGCCGCGACCTGAAGAATTATTTCGTTGGGCTTGGGCTTGAGAAATGGTTTGTTGTGCGCTAACAAATGACCGAGCCATCATCCGATTAGAATAAATGTAAAATCCAGGATAACGGAAGGTTGATGATCGATTTAACTCATTGGTTTGATTGAGTTGTTGATATTTAAATCGAATTTGTTTTTCAACTAAATCCGCGATGCCAAAGGCAGTAGCATACACCATGTAATGTTCCCAAATGGTCATCCCCGGCATTGGATAATCTTTGATGTTCGTAAATTCTTTTAAGAATTTTTCAAATGCTTTCCACCGGACATAGTCTTCGTTTCCTTTTTTTGATCGTCGTTCAATTGAATTTAGATATGAACCAATAATAATCGATAGACCAAAGAGGATCCCACCAACGATACCAGTGTATGAACCAAGAACCAAGAGATACCTAGCTAGTATAAATCCGATTCCTAATAAAAAAGTTAATCCTAAAATCGCTCCGTTTTTTTGTGCTGGCTCTTTGACGTTGTCAAATAAGGATTCACTTTGGGCAGCACTGACCACAGCGCGATTGAATGATTGATTTTCATTCATGTACCGAATCGCTTGGTTTTCTTTTTTCGTAAACGCTTCTAATTGATTTAGCGATAAGGTATCCCCGCCTGCGACAAGACCAAAGAACCATTGAATCAATTGCTTTTCATGGCTGAGTAACGTGCTTTGATCAGCTTCTTTATTGAGCTTCATCACATAATTGACTTTCGCTTCAGTTAACGATTCTGTGCCGGCATCCAAGACAATAAATTTTCGACGAATCAAATCCATTAACGTTGCGGTGACATCATCTTTTGCAACTTCCTTAAATCGATACAAATAACCCATGATTGCTGGTCCATATTGAGCAGGTAATTCCCGGTAATATTCTCCATAAAAATCAGTAGGATGTTCTTTATCATATTTAAGATAAATATCGCGGATTTTCCAGGCAGAAAATGCTAAGACGATGACCAGGATGGAAATACCAAGAATATCTGCCAATTGATAAGTTTGTCGAACTGACGCTCTTTGGGCTTCATAATTAGCCACATTCTCTAAGTGGGGTTTACCATTAGCAATTGCGTAATCACTGACATCATTGCCATAAAGATTATCTTGAGTGGCATCAATCATCAAGCGATCGGCAGGAAAAT
>JBIIZK010000065.1:0-4422 GCA_044346305.1 Bacilli bacterium | reverse complement strand
CATCAAAATTCACCACTTGTTTTGTTAAATAATAAGGGAATTGGCCCTGCGACATTTCGATTGTTGGATGAATTTTATATTCGCCGTATTGCTTTTTATGACCAACCTAGTGCCTTGGATATTTATGGATCACAATCCATGATTGATATGCTGGACGCTAATGAAACCTTTAGAGAATTAGAAGTCATTACCAAAGGTGGGGGGATTCGGGGTTCTGTCATTACCACGTTGTGGTTAATCCTTTTAACCTTAATCATGGCGTTACCAATTGGGATTGCTGCCGCTATTTATTTGAATGAATACGTTTCAAAGAATAGTGTGATTGCTCGATACCTTAGACAATTTATTGAGTTATTAACTGGGGTTCCCTCAATCATTTATGGGTTGATGGGATTGGCTTTTTTTGCCCCATTTATTGCTAATATCTCTCAAGCAACCGGACCAAGCATCTTATCCGGTGCCATGACATTAGCGGTTATTGTTTTACCGTTAATTATCCGGACAACTGAAGAAAGTTTAAAAGTCGTTCCTAATGAATACCGTCAAGCAGCTTTTGCATTAGGGGCAAGTAAAACACAAACTGTTTTTAAAACGGTTATTCCTTCAGCCTTGCCAGGTATTTTGTCGGCAACATTACTTGCTATTGGTCGTATTGTTGGTGAATCGGCAGCATTAATTTTTGCCATCGGCGTGATTATCAAAGATGAGATTAGTATCTTTGGTCAATCAACCTCATTAGCGGTCCATATCTATGCGATGATGACTGACGAGCCCGCCAACATCGAATTATCCGCGACGATTTCATTGATCATCCTCGCCATCGTTTTATTCTTAAATATCGCGATCAAATTATTAACAAGACGAATGATTAACAAACGATTACCTGGAGGTATGATATGAAACCAGCCATTAAGGTTAGCCAACTCAATCTATTTTATGGGGATAACCAAGCACTAAAAAACATTAATTTATCCATTCCGGAAAAATCTGTTACTGCTTTAATTGGTCCTTCAGGTTGTGGTAAATCTACTTTTCTTCGAACATTAAATAGAATGAACGATTTAATTCCAAGCTGCCGCGTTGATGGTACCATTGAATATAAAAATCTCAATATCAATGACAAGAAAACAGATGTGATTGAAGTCAGAAAAAATATTGGCATGGTGTTTCAAAAACCAAATCCTTTCCCGATGTCAATTTTCGAGAATGTTGCTTTTGGTCCTCGTTGCCAAGGCATCAACAACCCAACCAAACTTAAAGAAATTGTCACTAAGGCATTAAAAGATGCCGCATTGTATAATGAGGTCAAAGATCGGCTTCAAAAGTCTGCCCTTGAATTATCAGGAGGACAACAGCAACGCTTATGCATCGCAAGAGCCCTTGCGATGAATCCAGAGGTGTTATTAATGGACGAACCAACCTCTGCCCTTGATCCGATTGCCACAGCAAAAATTGAAGAACTAATTGTTGAGTTAAAGAAAAACTATACCATTGTCATTGTTACTCATTCCATGCAACAAGCCGCGCGCATTTCTGATCAAACCGCTTTCTTCCTCTTGGGTGATTTAATTGAGGTTGAAGAAACAAAAACGTTCTTTGCAACACCTAAAGATCCACGTTCAGAGAGTTATATCACCGGAAGGTTTGGATAGGAGATCCATATGGCAACATTTATTGAAAATGAATTAAAAGAAATTGAAAAGAGCCTTAAGGAGATGATTAATCTTGTTTTATCCATGCATGAAGAAGTAAAGATTGCATTGGAAAAAATGGACATGAAAGCTGCACTTCAAATTGTCAAACGGGACGAACAAGTCAATAACTTGGATGAATTAATCAACGAATCGGTGCTCTCTTTTCTTGCAACCCAAGCTCCCGTGGCAAAAGATTTACGATCTGCAATCGCGATGATCCGTGTCGCAAACGATGTTGAAAGAATCGGAGATTATGCGAAAACCATTGCCGAACTAATCATCCTTACCAAGCCATTGTACGATCCATTTAAAGTATATATTAATGGCATGTTTGATGACTTTATAAAAATGTTTAAATCCGCAACCGATTTATTCTTTAAACCCATTTTAGAAGAATCCTATTTGATTGCAAACCAAGATCAATTTATTGATGCAAAATTAAAGACTTCCTTTAATGAAATTCCAAAAGTAGTCAACCCAAGCAATGTCATAAGTGTGATGAATACTTTTAATGTGATCCGAACCTTAGAACGGGCTGGGGATCATACCAAGAATATTTGTGAAGCTGTCATCTTCAAGTTAAAAGGTAAAAAAATTGATTTAGGATAAAATTTACAATTCAGAAATAAGCGATAACATACTACCAATGATGGTAGTATGTTTTTATTTAAATGAATCCTATTTTAACTATTTAGGAATATGCCTATAATATTAAAAGATTTACAGGAGAACACTATGCGTATTGGTATCTTAGGGCCTATTGGGTCTGGCAAGTCGACATTAGCAAAAATGTTAGCAGATTATTATCGCTATCCATTATTAGAAGAACCAGTGGAAAAGAATCCTTATTTACCGTATTTTTATGAAGACAAGGAAACCTTTGCCTTGTTATCCCAAAATGCCTTTTATAGTGCTCTTTTTCTGTTGATGTGGAAGACTAAAGATCTTCCCCACGTCATCTGTGATTCTACACTTTATTCAAATCTTGTCTTTGCAGAAATGCTTCGATTAGAAGGATTTATGACGGCAACTGAAGTTGCCCTTACCTATGCAATTGCCGATGCCCATTTACGTCGCCTTCCTGATTTAGACATGCAAGTCATTTTGGTTAGACCCAAAGATGAATTATTCCGATACGTTAGAAAACGTGGAAGAACCATAGAAAAAGGCCAAGAAGATTATTTAAATTTCCATTATGACAATTATTATGATGTCTTAAAAAGAATCTTTAAGAACTATAAAGTTCCAGCGAGCAGAGTGTTGTATCTAGAATTAAAAGACATTAATGATCCTAAAGAATTTGACCGAGTTCGTCTACAAATAGAACTTGCACACAAACAAGCGGTTAAACAACCAAGATAATCTTATTTTTTTAATTTTTCTGATTGCCGGAATTCTGCGACTAACGAGGCGACTTTGGTAAGCAACAAGTCTGTTGCTTTTGGATTAAATGCCCCTTCAGGAACAATGATATCTGCGTGGACTTTGGATGGTTCAACAAATAAATCATGCATCGGTCTAACCGTGTTGCTGTATTGTTCTTTAACACTTGCAAAGGTTCGTCCACGATCTTCAATATCTCGTTGCACCCGTCTAAGGACACGGATATCAGCAGGAGTATCGACATATATCTTAAAATCAAGAAGTGATAATAATGAGGGTATAGCAAAAGTGAGAATACCCTCAACAATAATTACAGGTGTGGCGGGTGTTTCAATCGCTGCTTTAGCCCGTAAATGATTGACGTAATCGTAAGTTGGTTGAAGAATTGTTTTTCCTTTTTTTAATGCTTTTAAATGGTTAATAATTAGTTCAACATCAAAAGCATCAGGGTGGTCATAATTTAACAAGGCTCTTTTGTTTAAACTTAAATCAGTTCGGTTTCGGTAATAATTATCAAGTCGTAAAATGATGGCATTACCTTTTCCAGAATCGGTGACAAGAATATCCGCGAGGGTTGTTTTCCCAGAAGCGGTACCACCTGCAATGCCAATAATAATACGTTCCATACTTCGTATCATCATAAAGAAAAAAAGTCATCCTTTCAATGAAAAGATGACCGAATATTGTTAAGAAAAATAGACCTTAACCGCCTCGACCGCCAGGTCGACGACTTAACGGTTTCGGGACATTGACTACGGGTCGATTGACCGTTGGTTTTGGTTGATTCGGTTGGAAAGGGGTTTTGTTTCCTTTCATCGGTGGGATAAATGTTTTTGGCATAAGAATTCCTCTAATCTTATTCTACTAGATTTTTGACAAATAGTGAGTGACAATCGCTTGTAGAGCAGGACGGAATCCGTCCAGTGTGATACTTGCGGTATTACCGGTTAAGGTCGCATTGGCATTCACCATGATTTGTAAGGCCGCGTCAAAGGTTGCATCCTTGCCGGCTAATTGATTGACCAAAGCTTGAATAATAACGCTGCCTATAGTTCCATGTTCTTTATGACTAACGGATTGAAAACCAGTAAATTCATTATTGACTAACCCTAATCGAAAGCGATTGGTTTTAGTTCCGCCATTACCATCCACCAAGGCTTCATAAGCATAACCGTATAACGACCCATCTTGTCGATACACAGCATGAACAACGATGACATTGTTTGACGATAAAGTAGTTGGCAAGGTTTCTGTCACCCCATAAAAGTTAAGTGGATTAATATTTCCCATCGCAATAGTCCAAATATTGGCAAGCGTTGGTGCAGAAGAAGATGTTGCTATCATT
>JBIIZK010000064.1:0-4426 GCA_044346305.1 Bacilli bacterium | reverse complement strand
GAAGTCAAAGAAATTGTTGAGATTGAAGGGTCTGGAGAAATTCCTGAAGACATGCCAGAACCAGTGAATACACCCGTACGTTTGCGGGTTCAAAATCAATGGGATGATTTTTTCTTACCACTCATATACGGATATAACGAAGGCTTTATTCAACCTTTAAGACCGAATCAACAATACACATTAACGATCGAATTGGAGCAAGCAGTAACTTGGTCAACCCTAGATACATTTTTATTTACTACTGATCCTACCAATGCTGCAGTCATCACTGACATCACTGAATCCACATCACCTTTAAATCCCCTCACCCAACTATCAGTTAATGTCTTAACCCAAAATGGTGGCACACCGCCAACGGAATGGAAACTCGCCTTATCGTATGGGGAAACCTTGATAGAAAGTCCCTTACCTATTGGCGATTCGTTGATCACGTTTGAAGACTTGCCTCATGGTAACGACCCGATTGAATTAGAGGTGCTCGCGGTCTTTCCAGAAGAAACCAAGTCGATGACAAAGCGAGTTTATCAACCAAGCGAATTTGTCTTAGGCGATATCAGCCTGAGTTTTCCTAACTTCACAAGCTTGGCAATTGAAACCAATAAACGAACCACCTTGTCTAATCCAACTTATCAAGTTCGATTAACCCAAGAAGGTCAACCGGCAACCAGTTATCCAGCCAATGAAGACCTCGTGACCATTGATAATTTAATTCAAGGAAAGTCTTACTTACTGGAATGGATTCTTACCTATCAACCTATCGCTAATCAAGCCAAGGATGTGGTGCTATTTTCACAAAACGTGTTGCCAATTCTCACACCTATCTTTGTCTTGAGTATTTACACCGAAGACATGGGTCAAGTATTAGAAGTCACCATCGACAACGATTTATCCATTGAAACTTTATCTATTCAAGGAGAACAAAATGGATCCTTCATCAATTTACCATTTACGTTAGTTCAAGAAACCAATGCTGCCTACTTCTACCGTTTACAAACCGATTTGGTTTTTGAAAAAGGCATTCAATTTGCCTTGGTCTTAACCCAACCCGCGCCATTGGATTACCCCATCACGTTACAACAAATTGTGTTTCAACAAGGAGGAACCAACGTATGAAACCAGTCGAAAAAACCAATAAGGATGTTCTACCACCCGTGCTTAACGATAAGCAAAAGCCAATCCAACCTGATGGCAAAAAGAAAAAGGAACCCTTAACCAAGGAACAACTTCGATTACGAAAACAAGCAATTCAAAAATGGGTTACGATTGTTTTTCAAGGCATTATTATTGCCGGTGCCATTTTTGTTGCGATCTTTTCTAATTTACTTTTTGGAGACTCAGAATTCGGTGAAATCGTCAACCGGACCTTGGGTAAGTTTTTTGATATTGGTTCATTAGTCTCAAACAATTATTTACGGATTTTAGAAAGTGTAACGGTTATTTTGTTTATCTGGATTCTTCGTCGCCTTTATGATGCTATGATTGCGCTATTTGTTCCCAAAAAAGCTCAAACTGGAACGACTATGTTATTGATAAAAAATCTTTTTAACACGCTCACTGGATTTCTTGGCTTAATCTTCATTCTCACCGCGTGGGGTGTTGATTCAGTCACTTTACTCGCCTCAATCGGGTTGATTGGTGTGGTTGTTTCTTTTGGGGCACAAAGCATCGTCGAAGATATTATCTCGGGTTTATTCCTAATCATTGAAAAAGAATTTTCGGTAGGCGACATCATCCTCATTGATGACTTTCGAGGAAAAGTCTTAGAAATAGGATTAAGAACCACCAAGTTTTTAGACTTGGCCAACGCAGATGTAAAAATTGTTAATAATTCACAAATTAAAAATGTTATCAATGCTTCTATTAACTCCTCATCTGCAGTCACTGAAGTAGGTTTTTCTTATGAAACCAATTTAGAACGCGTTGAAGCTTTACTAGCATCAGACTTCATCCCAATGTTTAAACAAAAATATGCAAGTATTCTTGAAGGCGATGTGGCATACGTAGGAGTGTCATCGCTAGGAGAATCTTCTGTCAACATTAAACTCTCCGCCAAAGTCAAAGAGCAAGATCGGCCAAAAACCATTCGGTTATTGAATCGAGAATTTAAGTTATTTTGTGATCGTCATAACATTGATATTCCATTCCCACAAGTGACCGTCAACTACAAAGTACCACCCAAGTAATTTTATTATTGCAATGATTCGAACGCTTGGATGATTCCAAGCGTTTTTCATCTATAATGATGGGGATGAAAAAATATCTTCCTCCGATTTATCACACCATTCCTGATTATGAAATCGTCATGGAGTTCAAGGATGGACCAACCAAACTTCATGGCTTTATCGCCATCCATAACACCAAACGTGGTCCAGCATTAGGTGGAACCCGGTTGTGGCAATACCCAAATCAAGAAGCAGCCCTCACCGATGTGTTGCGACTCGCTAAAGGCATGACATATAAAGCCGCGGGCGCAGATTTGTCATTAGGTGGAGGCAAAGCAGTCTTGATTGGTGATGCAAAAAGTTTAAAGACACCAGCTTATTTTGAAGCGTATGGATATTATGTGGAACAATTAAAAGGTCGTTATATTACTGCCGAAGATGTTAACACCACCACCCAAGATATGGTTCATATCGCCAAACAAACCAACCATGTGGTCGGCCGTGAAGGCAAATCTGGAAACCCTTCTCCGTTTACTGCACTGGGTGTCTTTTATGGGATCCAAGCATCGGTGGCGTATGCTTTACCTAAGAAAACATTTTCATCATTACGATTTGCTATTCAAGGCGTTGGTCAAACCGGAACGTATCTCATTGATCAATTGGTTCTTGCCGGTGTTAAAGACATTACCGTTGCCGACATTAACCCAACCAATTTAGAAAAAATAAAGAAACTTCACCCTTTCCTTAAGGTCGTTGACCAACGGGATTTATTTGCCTTGAACGTCGATGTGATTTCCCCTTGTGCTCTTGGTGGCGTCATTCATGATGATTCCTTAGCAGTGATCAAAGCGAAAGTAATTGCAGGTAGCGCGAACAATGTTTTATTGGATGACCGTCGTCACGGTCCAAAAGCAAAAGAGTTAGGCATCCTTGTTGCCCCTGATTTTATTATTAATGCCGGTGGCCTTATCAATGTTTATCACGAACATCATTCTGATTACGAAGAAGCAAAGGTCAAAGAAGAAATCAAGCGAATTGGCCAACGCTTAACTCGAATTTATCAAATGGCAAAATCAAAAGACATCGATCCTTTTTTAGCAGCAACCGAATTTGCCAATCAACAATTAAAGTAACGAATCAATTGCTTTTCTAATCAACGGGGTCACAATCGCATAGCCTGATAAGGATAAGTGCAACCCTTCTCTTGAATATTGCATATGAAGTTCTTTTTCTTCATTGAGTAAGTGTGGATATGCGTCCACAAAAGTGACGCCTTGAATCTTTGCAATCGCTTGGTTAATCGCCTTGATTTCTTCATTGTTACGAGGACCAACAATGAATTTATTGACCAGTTTATCGCTACTATGATTGACAGGATACAAGGACAAAAGAATGATATGAATAGAGGGTTGTTTGGTTTGAATGGTTTTGACAATCTGCTGAATGTTAGCAATGGTAATGTCTTTGGCTAACCCTTGAACTTGTAAATCATTCGTGCCAATCTGGAGGACAACAATGGTTGGTTTTAAATCAAAGATGGATAAATCAAGTCGCTTCAAAACCCCAACGGTGGTATCTCCATCAATTCCCCGATTGTAGAGTTGTAGCCCTGGAAAGAATTCATTTAACGGATACCGTTGGGTCAGTGAGTCTCCGACAAAGACAATGCCATTGGGTTTAGCAAAACGATTATATATTTTAAATTCATTGGTTCGAGCAAAATACGTACTTCCTGTCACTGCTTTAATCATGCGTTTGTTTTTTCCTTTTTTTAATTTAAACTCAACGAAAGCACTCACAAGCAACACCAGAACTAAACCAGCTAATCCGATGAAGATAAAACTGATCCACATGCAATCACTATAAGGGCAAGCGCTTGGCAATGACAAGGGGTGTGTTAAACTATTGCTATGAAAGATACCCTTCGTCAAGCGTTGCTTAGCCAACGATTAGCCTTATCATCAACAATGGTGGAGACGTATTCACAATCCCTCATTAAACAACTGATTGCCTTGCCTGCCTTTAAAAAAGCGAAGGTGATTGGTTTATATTCCCCGATTAAAAATGAACCAGATTTAAGACCTTTAATCAAACTAGGCAAACACATCTTGTTACCCAAAGTTGTTGGGGATTCCCTGATTTATGGTCAGTGGAGACAAACTGATGTGCTGATGAAAAGTCCGCTCAACATCCTAGAACCAAACACAACGAAGGATGCCAGTAATCTTCTTGATTTACTGATCATTCCAGGAATAGGCTTTGAT